>JAIWEW010000090.1:0-5584 GCA_048632005.1 bacterium | reverse complement strand
TTGCGCCTCTCAGAATGCTACTGAATTAGTTGGTATCAGGACAAAGAAAGGGGGATTCATGGATTATAAACAGATGACAGCGCCATGTGGATTGGACTGCTTTAACTGTCCAATGTATTTGGCAAATGAGAATGAAGAGCTGAGGACGGCGATCTCCAAGAATATGGGTATTCCATATGAAAAAGCCTTCTGCATTGGATGTCGTAATGAAAATGGCACAATACCCTTCCTCAATATGACCGAACCATGTAATGTCTACAAATGTATCGAGAAGAAAGGCATTGATTTCTGCTGCGACTGTTCCGATTTTCCCTGTGACCACCTCCATCCGTATGCGGATATGGCATCCCAGGTGCCGCATAATACAAAGGTTTTCAACCTGTGTTTGATAAAGAGGATGGGCCTGGAAGCATGGGCAGAAACCAGGGCGAAAAGTGTAAAGGATACCTATTTCAAGGGCAAGTTCAAACTATAGCGAGCAAAATATGTCCGCCGCATTGAAAGTGAAACATTTAAAGCGAAAAGGTCACTCATCTCAGGGTGCTGGGATGAGCGATACAACGGTAGAGACAAATGAAGGGGATGTTGTTAAGCCGCAATGGGAGCCGACATGGAAAGATTTTATCTTTATACCACTCGGGGGCGTCTCGTTCATTTCACTTATAGCATGGTGTATTCTATTCTACAACTGGGCTGGGCTGGACTGGCTGTTATACCTCGGATGGGCCGTCTTCGTGATAGGAATAGTCATAATAGTAATGAACCGCGTTGCTCTTAAGAGAAAGGGTAGGGCGCCGAATGGGGGGGTCTCGCTTCGAACTACAGTAGTGGTTGACAGCGGAATCTATGCCGTCATGCGGCATCCGATGTATCTTGGTCTCATACTGGTCCTCCTTGCAACAATTCTCATTACCCAGCACTGGTTAACCGCGCTTTTTAGCGTTCCCTGGATCCTGTTGCTCTGCAATGCTGTCAGGGGGGAAGATAAACGTAATATTGAAAAGTTTGGCGATGACTACAAGCGCTATATGCAATCTGTACCGCGTATGAATCTCCCGGTGGGGTTGATTAGACTGCTGCGGCGTAAAAAGAGGGGGTGATCAAATGGGCTGGCGTGGGGCTAGCTTTAATAACTGCTATAGGTATATTATATTTCAAAGAACCGGCGACTATTCAAAAGATGGCATTTATTGTGCTCATACTTATCGGTGTGATCGGCTTGAGCTTGAGCACAGTCAGGGGATAAATGGGGAGAATAGATTCACCTCCTAAAATCGGTGAAGTAATAGAAGCATCGACCGGTGAGTTCACGGCACAGTGCTACGAGCTGCATCAGCCTCCCCCGTTCGGCAGCCTGGTAAAGACAAGGGAAGGGGACGTTGAGATCTACGGCGTGGTCTTAAGGGCTGCCACCACCAGCATTGAGCCGGGGCGACGCCCCATTGCACGGGGAAGGGATGAGGAAGAGGAGGAGGGTATCTACCGTGCCAGCCCCCAACTGGAAAAGCTGCTGCGCACCGATTTTACTGCCCTGGTGGTGGGGCATGAGGATGGTATGGGAGGCGTTGAGACCGAAAAGGATGAAAAACTTCACCATTACCTGCCACCGCGGCCGGCACGAATCCACAGCTTTGTCTACCTGTGTGACCTGGAGGAGTCTGCGCGGTTCAGTCAATCGCTGGATTTCCTGAGCATCCTGGTCGGTGCTGGAGGGCAAGCTGACGAGCTTATTGCTGCCTCGCTCCGTTATGCCGCTGCGGCGTATCAGGAACCCCGGGATTTCCTCACCCGGGCAGGCAGGGAGGTAGCGGTGCTCCTCGGCGGCGAGACAAACAGGCTGACTACAATCCTGAGGAGGATAAAGTGGTAAACAGGCTGTATGTTATTCTCGGAAGGACGAAAAGGTGATGGAGGAGAGGAGATTGGGCATCGTCGTCTCGGGCTCGCTGACCAGGGGTGTAGAGGTCAGGCTTGATAGCGCTATCTCGGTTGAAGACATTGCTGTTGGCCGCTACGTAACCATAGAGGGTGAAAAACGGCGCTTTTTCGGTATGATCACCGATGTCACCCTGGATGCCAGCGACCCCGGGCTTATGACCACACCCCCCGATGTCTCCGACCCCTTTATCGTTGAGGTCCTGTGCGGGACCAGCATATTCGGCAGGCTCCATGTGCTGCCCTCGCTCACCCTCGGCGGCGACGCTATGAGCCTCCTTGAGGGTCCCCAGCCGGTGAAGACCGTTCCCACGCATTTCTCTGCTGTACGCGAGTCCAGCGAGGAAGATGTGGCGCGGGTATTCGGGCAGGTAGAGGAAAAGCAATTCTATATCGGTACCCCGCTCGATATGGAGACCAAGGTCCGCCTTAACCCGGAGGAGCTGGTGAAGCGCTCCAGCGGTGTTTTCGGCAAGAGCGGCACGGGTAAGACCTTTCTGGCAAGGCTCATCCTTATCGGGATAATACAGGAGGGAGCGGCGGTCAACCTGGTCTTTGATATGCACAGCGAGTACGGCTGGGAGGGCACCAGCGAGGATAATCGTAAGGTGAAGGCGCTGAAGCAGCTCTTCCCCTCGAAGGTGGCAGTGTTCGCCCTCGATGAGGAGGGTGCCCGAAGGCGCAAGGTCTCCACCGATTTCATAGTGGAGATCGGCTATGGCGAGATCGAGCCTGAGGACATCACCATGCTCAGGGAGACGCTTGGCCTCACTGAAGCTGCGGTGCAGGCTACATATCGGCTAGCCCGCAGGTTTGGCGAGCGAAAATGGCTGGAGAGCTTCCTTGCCATCGAGGGTAGAGAAGAGCTCGGCGAACTGGCACAGAGCCTGGGGGAGCATGAGGCAACCATAGCGGCGCTCCACCGGCGCCTGGACAGTTTAAAAAGGCTTAGCTTCCTCGTGCCCCAGGCCAGAGATAATACTATCCAGCGCATCCTGGAATATCTCGATAGGGGGATGAACGTCGTCCTTGAGTTTGGCCGTTACACGGACTATACGGCATACATTTTAGTGGCGAACCTTCTCACCCGGCGCATTCACACCCAGTATAGAGAGCGGATGGAGCAGGCGATGGGGGAGGATATCACTAAACCCCGGCCGTTGGTCATAACCATTGAGGAGGCGCACAGGTTCCTCAGCCATGAGCTTGCCGGGCAGACCATATTCGGTACCATCGCCCGCGAGATGAGGAAGTATAATGTCACCCTGCTGGTGATCGACCAGCGACCCAGCGGCATCGATGAGGAAGTGATGAGCCAGATCGGCACCAAGATAACCTGCCTGCTGGATAACGAGCGGGACATCGATAGCGTGCTCACCGGGGTGTCGGGCAAGAGCGAGCTTAAGGCGGTGCTGGCGAAGCTGGATACCAAGCAGCAGGCGCTCATTTTCGGCCACGCTGTCCCCATGCCCGTAGTGGTGCGGACGAGGGAATACGGCTCGCCCCAGTCCTATAAGGAGCTAGGCTTTCGCGAGGCGGTGGAGCTGAAGAAGCAGGCGGAGGAGGAAGCAAAGGATCTGTGGGGGTAATGAAAAAGGCGGTAGAGAAATGTCAATTAAAAAAATAGTACGAATGGTGGTCTTCGGCGCGCTGCTTGCGGGTGCCGGGGCCTTTTTCGGGCTTGTCCTTAGATGGGCCGATAGCGGGTGGGAGTACCTGATGCCACCTACATGGGATGCCTTATACCTGGGCATCTGGTTCCTTGGGGCAGTGCTAGCCGTGGCCGTGACCGGCACTCTCGTCGCCGTACTCCTGCGTCCTTTCTGGGTGGCGGCCATCGCCTTTGCCGTATCCGCCCTGGCGATGTTCCTTACCTGGGATATATCGATGATTGGTATCATTGTGGCAGCGATCTACCTGCTGATGGGACTGCTATATGTGCTAGCAGTGAGAGGTGAGATCGAGAACCGCATTAAATTTTCAGTGTGGCATTTAATGCGTCCACAGATCATCTTGCTGTTGCTGCTTACGGCGTTCGCATGTACGAGCATCTATTTTGGATATGCGGAGGAGATCGATAGAAATGGCTACACTATGTCGGAGGAGACCATCGACTGGATTGTAAATGTAACGGATGAGCATATTATGGATGAGATGTTCCCTGAGGGAACATTAACTGATATGGAAAGGCAGGATGCTCTGGACGAATTGCGGGACTATCTTGAGGATGATATTGAGAGCGATATAGAGCCCTATGAGGGCTATATACCGGTAGGGCTCGCGGCCATTGTCTTCGGGATTATGACGCCCATAACGTTCTTACTTTCCTGGATACCGATCTTGATCCTTTCGCTCGTCTTTATTCTCCTCATCCGTTTCGGGGCGGTGAAAAAATCGGCTAAAGTGGTCGAGGTAATCAGATTGAGCATTGAATAGAGGGTAGGGCGTGACTGTTGAGAGCAACCTGAAGCGCTATCCTCTGATCCGGGAGATTGACACCTCGTTAAATGCCCCTGAAGCCTTCGAGTTTTTTAAGGGGCGTCCTTTCAGCTTTTTCCTCGATAGTGGAATGGACCACGACAGGCTGGGGCGTTACTCTTTCATGGGGAGCGACCCGTTTCTCATTCTGAAAAGCCGCGGTGAAGAGATTACCCTTCTTCACGGCGATCAGCAAGAAACGGTGATCGGTAATCCCTTTGATGTACTGGGGCAGATACTCGATAAATATGCCCTCGACCCTTCATCTGATCCCATCCCTTTTATCGGCGGTGCAGTAGGCTACCTCAGCTATGACCTGTGTCACTTCATCGAGCGCCTGCCCGAAACTGCTATCGATGATCTGAAGCTCCCTGAGTGCTATGTAGCCTTCTACGATGCTATCATTGCCTTCGACCACCTGGAGGGGAAGGCTTACATTGCTGCAACCGGCTTCCCCGAGATGGAGGAGGCCAGCAGAATGAATAGAGCGAAAGGGCGTATAGATGAGTTGGGCGATATTATGGCGGGAACACCCTGTCATGAAGTGATGCCCGGTTCAGCAAAAGCAGAAAAACAACGCTCTGAGTTGGTCCTTGATTCGAAAATTTTGAAAAGCGCGAAAAATTCAAGAAGTTCGAAAATACGCGCCAACTTCACCCATGAAGAGTATGTTGAGGCGGTAGCTGTGGCCAGGGAGTACATCTATGCCGGGGATATCTTTCAGGTCAACCTGTCGCAGCGCTTTGAGGTGGACTTACCCGTTGCCCCCTACGAGCTCTATAGGAGGCTGCGCCTCATAAATCCGGCCCCGTTCGCCTGCTATCTCAACTTTGACGATGTCGTAGTGGCCGGTGCTTCCCCGGAGAGATTCCTCCGCCTCGATGGGGACCTGGTAGAGACACGCCCGATGAAGGGGACCAGACCCCGTGGGAGATCGGCGGCGGAGGATGATGACCTTGCCAGGGAGCTGCTCCAGAGCGCTAAGGACCGCGCTGAGAATGTGATGATCGTTGACCTGGAGAGGAATGACCTGGGGAGGGTCTGTAAATATGGAACGGTGAGTGTGAGAGAGCTGTGGACACTGGAGAGATATGCCACTGTGTTTCAACTAACTTCCACCGTCGAGGGGAGGCTCCGTGGGGGTAAGAACCGGATCGACCTGCTGAAGGCG
>JAIWEW010000089.1:0-5629 GCA_048632005.1 bacterium | reverse complement strand
TATCATTACTCGCTGTTATCAGATAGAGACTGCTACAATAGTCGCTATCAACCCCATAATCCCCCAATTTTGGGGGATTATTTAAAGCTGGGGGACACCCCCAGACCCCCGGCAGGAAGTATCCTGCACGCCGTTTTCAACTGTCTCAGATAATACGGGTCCACTTGGAAGTTAGCAAGGGAAAAGCAGATATGATTAGTGATTGTATTATTGGAATGATTATATTTCGACTTCAGAGGTTTTAGGTTTTGCCCTCCTCGGTGTCCAAAGGGCGATGAGACCGCCGAACATGAGGAATCCACCGCCAATCCATATCCATTTGATAGCTGGCCTGACCATTATCTTAAATTGGGCGGTGTTATCAGCGCTCCATCCCGCCAGTATAACGTATAAATCTTCGCGCAGAGTAGAGTGGATGGCTACCTCGGTCACCGGTTGCTCGAAGCTATGGTGGAATATCTTCTCGGGCGTGAGTTGGCCAATAGAATGTCCGCTATTTTGCACGGACAAGGTAGCTGTCACAATATCCATAGATGGCGTTGAACGATCTTTCAGGCCGTCATAGGTCAGGGTATACTGATTGAGGGTCGTTGACTCTCCGGGGGAAAGGGAGACTTCCTTCTCTGCTGTATAAGCTGAGGAGCCGATAACGCCAATAGCGATGAGGGCGATTCCCAAATGGATGATCATCGCGCCGTACCGGGATCTGCTGGCACTTAGTGATCCGATAAGTGCTTTAATAGGGTTTTCACCTCTTATCTGTCTCCGTGCTTTTACCATGCGGTATGCTTCAATAAGAACAGAGCAGATTACGAAGGCACAAACAGCTAAAGAAAACGCAGCCCAGCCTGCTAATGATGTAGCGAGAGCCAGCGTTATACCCAGGATCAGTGATACTACTAGGGGGAGAGCAAACCTACGCAGCAGGGTCAGGGCCGTCTCCTGCTTCCATCCCGTGAGGGTACAGATTCCCGTAAGCAGTATTATCACCAGTAAGATGGGGCCAACCACTATGTTGTAGAAAGAAGGTCCCAGGTTGGCTTTTTCTCCTCCTATCGATTCGGAGACGAGAGGAAATAAGGTTGCTAATAGAACAATAGCTGAAGCAGCAAGGAAAGCGATGTTGATGGCCTGCAAACCACCCTCTTTGGAGAGGAGAGGGCCTGGCTTCAGGTCACTCTTGAAAAGGTGGCGGCGACTATAGAGAAGGATCAAGGGTATTATTAGCGCTAATTCCATGAACACGAGGAATAGAAAACCCATGCCGGTATTGCTGAAGGCATGCACTGAGGACAGAACGCCGGTTCTTGTGATTAAAGTAGCCAGGATAGTCAGATTGAAGGCGATGATTGTTAACACGATAGTCCAGAGCCTATCTCTTCCTTTTGCCCGTTGCAGGATTACGGAGTGAAGCAGGGCTGTGGTCACCAGCCAGGGTATGAACGATAAGTTTTCAACAGGGTCCCAACCCCAGTATCCACCCCACCCCAACTCAACGTAAGCCCACCAGGCCCCCAATACATTGCCAACGCTCAGAAATATCCAGGCAATCAATGCCCATCTTCTTAGCTCGACCAGCCAGTCACGCTCTTCCCTTTTTGTTATTAGAACGGACATAGCGAAAGCGAAGGGAAGTGTCAATGCGGCAAATCCGGCCAGTATAATCGGCGGATGGAAAATCATGCCCGGGTTTTGCAACAGGGGGTTCAGTCCATTACCATCAGGTGGCACAACAGATAGCTTATCGAAGGGATTGGCGAAGAAGACAAGCAGCAATAGAAAGAAGGCAGCAGTCAACATCACCACTGATGAGGCGTAGGGGATCAGCTCCTTGGTAGGCTCTCTTTTCCAGAGCACCATAACCACTGCGAAGAAAGAGAGAAACCATCCCCATAACAGAAGCGAGCCAGCATTACCAGCCCAAAATGCACTGAAAAGGTAAGGCCAGGACATATCGCGGCTGGTATAAGAGGCAACATACTCTATGCGAAAATCGTGTGTTATTAGCGCGTAGATCAGAACTATTGCAGATAGGGTAACCAACCCGAAAGCGACAAAGATGCCGTTCTGAGCACTGGATGTCAGCTTCGGATGGTTCCTCATCTGCCCCCAAATGGAGGCGGCCGCTGAGCAAATGCAGACAATAAAGCCCAGGACCAGTGCAATATTACCGATATCAGCCACAGATCAATTCCAGTTAGTACTATATGGATCCAACTAACCCGAAGGTTCGTATTTCGAGGGACACTTGGTAATCAGTACGCTTGCGTTGAATACTCCCTGCTGATCGCTTCTGCCTTCCACCACGATATCAGTGCCTGCCTTGAATGTATCCGGTATAACGCCATGATAGATGACAGGAAGACTTGTCTCACCGTCAGTAATGGTAAAGTTGAGGGTGAAATTATTGGTATCTTGAATCACAGAATCAGGGATGATCTGGCCAGTAACCCGTACCTGCTCGCCGGATAGGGACTCACTTTGTGCCACAAACTCGCTCACGGTATAGTAGTATGTTGCGAATTGGCTTAAACCTATATAGATTAGAAAGCCTATGGCCAGCAACACTGTCGCCACGGCAAAGATGACCCTCTTTCTCTTCAGCAGCGGAACGTTCTTGCTACCGGATGTCTGTGCCGTGTGCGTATCATTCATTTTTATCTCATCCCCGGCTTTCGCAGGAAAGCTATGAAGTCAGGTCGTCAGTTCCTCCATACCTCAACTGTATAGCTTAGGAGCCTGTAAAGACGATTTATGCTACACAGGTGCGAATGGCGATAGAAGCGGCAGAGAGCGTTTTCTCGATGTCTTCTTCAGTGTGTGCCAAGGACATGAAAACTGCTTCAAACTGCGATGGGGGTAGATAGATACCTTGCTCCAGCATATGATTGAAGAAACGGGCATAGAGAGCTGTATCTGAGGAAAGGGCTGACGTATAGTCGGTAACATCGCTGAGATTGAAGAATGGAGTAAGGATAGAGCCTACCCGGGTGACTGATAGCTTAACTCCGGCCTTTGCTGCTGCTCTCTCCAGCCCTTGAGCCAGAGCAGTAGCTCGATCATCTAACTTCTTGTAAGTGCCCGGTTCACGCAGAATGCTGAGAGCCTCAATTCCGGCAGCCATAGCTAAAGGATTGCCGGATAGAGTGCCTGCCTGGTACACGGGCCCAAGTGGAGCCACCAAATCCATGATACCCTTTCGACCGCCATATGCACCCACGGGTAAGCCGCCGCCGATAATCTTGCCAAGACAGGTTAGATCGGGTGTCACCCCATATATTCCCTGGGCTCCACCATAGGCCAGGCGGAAGCCGGTTATTACCTCATCGAAGATAAGCAAGCTACCGTTATCGCTGGAAATACTGCGCAAGCCTTCCAGAAAACCGGGCTTAGGCGGTACTACCCCCATGTTGGCCGCCACCGGCTCGACGATAATAGCTGCTATCTGTTCACCAGAGCGGCGGAAAATCCTTTTTACACCTTCGAGGCTATTGTAGGCTGCGACGATGGTGTTCCTGGTATGAGCCCTCGGCACGCCGGCGCTGTCGGGCAGACCCAAGGTTGCGACCCCTGATCCTGCTCTAGCTAAAAGGCTGTCGGAGTGTCCATGGTAGCAGCCGGAGAACTTTAGTATCTTATCCCTGCCGGTGAAGGCTCGCGCTAGCCGCAGGGCACTCATGGTAGCTTCTGTACCTGAATTGACAAAGCGCACGAGTTGCATGGAGGGTATGGCGCCGGTTATCATTCTGGCGAGGAGGGTCTCTCTTTCTGTGGGCGCTCCGAAGCTAGTTCCGTTTTCTACGACGTCCTTTAGAGCAGCGACTATTTGCGGGTGGGCATGGCCGATGATAAGCGCTCCCCAGGAGCAGACGTAATCTATGAAGGCGTTACCATCAACATCGTAGATATGAGACCCCTGCCCTTTACTGATGAAGAGCGGCCTGCCCCCAACGGCTCGAAAGGCTCTTACCGGGCTGTTGACCCCACCGGCGATATAGCGCCCTGCCTCGGCGAACAGCTTATCAGAACCCTCTCTATTGATTCTCGCCTCTATTTCAGGGTGCCCGACTTCAGCCAACGGGCTACCTCCTTCGCATGGTAGGTGACGATGAGGTCTGCACCTGCTCTCTTTATCGCGGTGAGCACCTCCCTAACGCAGGCTTCCTCATCGAGCCAACCTTTTTCGGCTGCCGCTTTAATCATGGCGAACTCGCCGCTGACATTGAAGGCGGCTACAGGGACGTAGAAACGCTGCCGCACTTGAGCGATAATATCTAGGTAGGCAAGCGCTGGTTTGACCATAATGATATCAGCCCCCTCCTGGATATCCATTTCCACCTCATACAAAGCCTGACGTAGATTTGGAGGGTCAAGCTGGTAGGAGCAGCGATCACCAGAGTGTGGAGTGGACTCAGCCGCTTCCCGAAAGGGTCCATAGAAGGCTGAGGCATATTTAGCTGCGTAGGATAAAATAATCGTATTCTGGAAGCCGTTGGTATCCAGTTCTCTGCGGATGGCAGCCACCCGGCCATCCATCATATCGGATGGTGCTACCATATCAGCTCCAGCTTCGGCATGTGACAGTGCAGTTCGGGTTATGAGCTCCAGTGTCTTATCATTGTCCACATACCCGTCTACTACCACTCCGCACTGCCCATGATCGGTATACTGGCAAAGGCAGACATCGGTGATGATCACCAGTTCCGGCATGGCCCGCTTGATCTCTCTAATTGCCTGCTGGACAACCCCTTTCGCGTTGTAAGCGCCGGAGCCTGTATCATCCTTGGTTTGAGGTAAGCCAAAGAGCAGTACCGCCGGTATACCCAGATTGGCTGCACTCTCGGCCTCTTTGACGAGAAGGTCAGAGGAGAGATGGAAATTTCCCGGGAGGGAGGGGATCTCTTTCTTAACACCCCGTCCTGGCACGACGAAGAGTGGATAGATAAGATCAGTTACATGCAGCCTGGTCTCCTGGACCATTTCTCTAAGCGCTGCAGTGCGTCGCAGGCGGCGAAGCCTAATCTGAGGAAACAGGGCCACTATGAAGCCTCCCTGTCCTTTCGGTAGTCCTCGATTATAGCTTGAACCAGGCCAGGTATGGTGTGCTCTTTTGCTACAACATCTACGCGTACACCTAGCTGGGCAGCAGTTGCAGCTGTGACAGGCCCAATACAGGCAACCCTGGTCCGGTTTACAGCTTCCCACTCTGCGCCGAGCAAAGAAACCAGATGCTTGACTGTGGACGAACTGGTAAAGGTGGTAATATCAATTTCCCCTGCAAGCAGCATTTGTTTTCCGCTGCCCGGGTCTGCTTTAGGCAGGACGGTTCGATAGATGGCTATCTCATCTACCTTAGCCCCAAGTTGACCGAGCCTGGTCACTAATTCAGGAGTGGCAGTTTCAGATCGGGGCAGGAGGATGCGCTTGCCTGCTATGTTTTCCTCCTTAAGGCTCTCTGCTATAGCCTCTCCAACATATTCCTGAGGGATGAGGTCGGCGATTAGCCCGAAGCGCTCTAGAGCAGCGGCAGTAGCAGGGCCGATTGCGCATAACCTGACTCCACCCAGGGCCCTCGAGTCATGCCCGAGGTCGTGCAGATGACTAAAAAAGATTTCGACGCCATTAACGC
>JAIWEW010000088.1:0-5671 GCA_048632005.1 bacterium | reverse complement strand
GACCCCTTGCCTTGTAGTACTCCTTTTTCATCAGTTCTATATCGGGCACAGAGCCCGCAGCGGCACCATCGGTATGAGGGGTCAGCATTCTCTTCGGCATTCGGTCATCCGCCGCCGTAATGCCCATGAGATTATTCAAACCCCTTTGGAGCATCCAGATACGATCGCCACATTCCATAATCTCGTCGAGGGTATAGTCAAAGCCGGTGGTGGCTTTAAGCGCCTCGACTATATCGGTAATAGCCAAAGACATGAGAGCGAAATAACACATCGTTGCTGAATTCGACAACATCGCTACGTTTTCGCATTTAACGTTTAACTCACCTTTGCCCTCGTCTGCCTTGGCATCGTAGCCGCCAGTTATGCCAATATCTGCCCACGTGGTCCATCCCGACTCGATCGGGCCTATCGCAGATGCAACGTGACAGGCACCGCGGTTGGACATCGTGAAACCGAGGCCATGTCCATGAGACCCCCGAACATCGTACATAGCGAACTCGAGGCCTTTTATTTCAACCGTAAAATCCTCCGCATTCTTGCCGATCTTCCTGGCAGCGCTTCGGCTTCCCTCCGCCAATATATTGCCGAAGCCCTGTCGCTTGGTGATCTTCCCCATTATTTCAAGAACGTCATCCGTATTTCCCCATCTCAACTGGCCGCCATCGAGATCCTTGGAGGTAATAAGACCTTTCTCAAAGCACTCCATAGCAAAGGCGATAGTAGCGCCACAGCTGATGGTATCCACGCCATATTGGTTGGCTACCTCACCCATCCTGAGTACCGCGGCCAGGTCGTCAATCATGAGTAGTGATCCGAACGAAGCAATGGTCTCATACTGTGGTCCGGGCCCTTCCTCCATCTTGTAGGGCTCCTCATCTACCTTGACCGTTCTCTTACACCCAATGGGGCAGCTCAAGCAGGCATGTGGTTTGGTCAGATACCGTTCAGTTAAAGCCCCGCCACCTATCTTGGGACCGAAGGCACTACCATCCCCAACGGTATAGTTCTTCACCGGCAGTATACCGGTAATGGCATTAACATCCAGACCCATAGCAGTACCGGCGCCATGGAGGGCCTGGGAGATGATGTTCTCCTTGACTTTATTTACAAGGGTCTTACGTAATTTGTCATACTCATCAGGGGAAGCTGCTTCAACTTTACCGGTACCGCGGATGACGACGGCCTTTAGCTTCTTGGAACCCATTACCGCGCCACCGCCGCAGCGGCTGATAAATCCCCACTTGCCATTCAATATGCAGGCAAACTTCACCAGGTTCTCACCTGCCGGGCCAATCTCCAGCACGTCCGCCTTCGCCCCGTGCCGCTCTTTGAGTATGTCTGTCGTTTCATGACAGTCCTTCCCCCAAAGGTCTGTGGCGTCTTTGATCTCCACCTTGTCATCCTCAATCACCAGATAGACAGGCTTGCTTGACATGCCCGATATAGCTATTCCATCGTAGCCTGCCTTTTTTATCTCCGTAGCGAAATTGCCTCCAGCGGAGGCCTGCCCCCAGATATTGGTTTGTGGGGACTTGAAGGCTGCCACTAGACGTGACGATGTAGGAAAGTTCGTTCCTGACAACGGACCTGCCATTAGAAACAGCACATTCTTATCAGATAAGGGATCGATATCTGGCGAAACACGGTCAAAAAACAGTTTAGCCGCCAACCCGCTTCCTCCAATGAATTTTCGCAGCACATCCTCCTCCACCTTCGAGGTCTTGAAAGCGCCGGTGCTCAGATCTATATCCAGAATCTTACCTCTATTGCTTCCCATTTATTCCTCCTTATTCTATAATAATGCTCGACAGTATATCGCCAGTGGACATAGTATTTACAGCAGAACAAGTGCGCTTGATGTGTTGGGAATATACCATCTCCCCCAGGGTACTGTCAAGCGGCTGCGGGTGTCTTGATTTTTTTTTCGATGTAGTATAGCATGAGGCTGATTGATGGTACTTCGACCGTCTATGTATCCAGCTTTATCTCCCCGTTTACCGCTTTCGGCGAAATACCTAAAAGAGCCTAGAAAATAATTATAACAATATAGTATAATGTTATTTCCTTTGATGATTTCGTATCTTTCCTACAGGAATGGAGGCTAAGTATGGGCGCTGATGAAAGGTATGACGTTGTTATAGTAGGCGGTGGGCCCAATGGCACCACAACGGCTGCCTACCTGGCCAAATGTGGTCTCAGCGTGTGCGTGCTGGAGGAGAGGTATGAGGCAGGTGGATCGTGTGAGACCGTGGAGCCCATTGCCGGAGCGCGCATCTATCCCCACGCCATGCTGATGTACGCAGCACCGGCCCCTGGATTCGAGCAACTGGAGCTGTGGAAATATGGCTTTCGTATGTATTGGAACCCCTTCGATCTTATGAAGGCTAACACGCTTGGAATGGCTACTAGCGAAGGTCTAGTACCATACGATGAAAAGGACCTGTTAGGCTTCGCCAAATTGAGTGGCCTGCTAAGTGAGACTCCCTGCATAACCGACCTGCTCCGCGCCACCTTCTGGTGCCCGCCACACCCACCTGAAGTGGAGGTAACGGATGAGACCGTCCCCTACATGCAGGTCTACAAGCAGCACCAGCCGGACATGTGGACACCGGAGCTGCGTGACATGACCATGTTCGACCTCATGGACGAGCATTTGGGAAGTGAGCCCTTCAAGGTGACTCTTGCCTTCTCAGCGTGGGCTTCAGGTGCAGCCGCCCACTGGGAGGGCGTGGCTATCCCTGCATTCCTCGCCGTAATTCTTCTCCTGTTACCCGGCAGGCTCAGTATTCCCCGGGGCGGCCTGCATGGTTATTTCCACTCCATTTTACGCTGTGCCATCGACCACGGTGCGGTCATCCGTACATGCTGCCCAGTAGAAGAGATAATCATCCAGAACGGGCGAGCCGTAGGCGTACGCCTGCGGGATGACGCCGCTGTCGGAGAGAAGACGATCTGGGCCGATAAGGCGGTTATCTCCGGCATAGATTTCAAGCAGACGTTCAACAAGCTCGTCGGGCCGCAGCACCTGGACCGGGCCTTCCTGCAGAGGATAAATGACATAAGCCTTAAAAACGGAAGTCTCTTTGTGTCCACTTTCCACACCCGCAAGCCTCTCCAGTGGAGGCCTAAATACAAGGCGTTTGATGAGATTGCAGCGGGGCCCAACAGGATTCCCCACGGTTCCGTCTTCCCCGCGGATACTCGCGAACTTTATTTCGAAAACGTAGCCGATGTGGACAGCTATAAAGGGAATCCAACGCTTCCGCCAGAGAGATTACTGTGGTTCCTCACTCCATCACAGGCATGTGACACCCAGGACTGCCAGCACTATCACCCCAAGGGACATATATCGGCTGCCTTTGAGGTTAATTTCACAGTACCGGAATATCATGTTGATGGTCCCGATGCCCTGGATAAGGAAAAGGAGAAGTGGAACGCCTATATGCGCCAATCCATCGGTCTGGCCCTGGAGGGCCTCGAGGATGAGAACATCATTCACCACTGGTCGTCAACCCCTCGTGAAGCCGAGTTCCGCAATACCAGCCTCATCGGCGGAACCTGGTGCGGCACCAGACACTGCGATGACCAGTTGTGGACCCAGCGTCCCCTGCCCGAGATGTCGCGTTACCGTACCCCCATCGACGGGCTGTATCACTGCCACCAGACAATGGGGCACCCTGGAGCGCTATGCCTGATGGCTATACCGTATAATCTAATGCATATTCTCATCGAGGACGGTATCGCGGAGCCAGGCGACTGGTGGTACCCGTCGCCATGGTATATACCGGAGAGAGGCAAAATATCGGCGGTGCCCCGTGAGGGCAAAGTACAAGCATAAATAGAAGGAGGAGACGATGACAACAGATCTGGATGCCAAGCCATTTACCGAGTTCCCTGATGTTACCGACTGGGACGTTATTATTATCGGAGGCGGTCCTAATGGGCTGATTACCGGGGCATACCTGGCCAAGGCCGGGGTTAAGGTGGTGGTGGTGGAACGGCGCTTCGAGGTCGGAGGTGGGTTGACAACGGAGGAGATCCTCTTCCCCTGCTATTACTCCAACGTGCACGCCATCTATCACCTGATGGTGGACTATATGCCGATTATCAAGGACTTCAACCTGGGCCAGCATGCCATTAATTGGATCAAGCCCAATGCCCAGACTGGCATGGTGTTCGAGGATGGCAAGTCCCTGCTGCTCACCCGTATGGTTGCGGATACCAAGGACTCTATTGGCAAGTTCTCCTGGAAGGATGCCAATTCCTTTGGCAAGATTATTCGCAAATGGAAGAGGATGGTGAATGAGATTATTGGTCCTCTCACCTATTTCCCTGCCATGTCTCCCATGGACTTATCCATCGTCCTTGAGAGGTCGGAGATCGGACGGGAGTTACTGGAGACCGCTGAGTGCAGCCCTCTGGAGATCATCACCGATGCCTTCGAGGACGACCGTGTACGCGCCCTCATGCTGTACGTTAGCTGCATGTGGGGGCTGGACCCCAGAGAGAGCGGTGTCGGCCTTTTCGTCCCCCTCCTTATCGACCGGGGTATGAATAAGTGTTATTGCTACGGAGGCTCTCACAAGCTAGCCGGCTCTCTGGAACGTGAGATCGTCAGGGGTGGAGGGCTGGTGCTGGAAGCGGCCGAGGCTACCAAGATTATCATGGAGAACGGGCATGTTGCCGGGGTAGAGCTCGCCGAGGGGCGCACCCTGCGCAGCAATGTGGTTGTCTCCAGCCTCGACCCGCATACTACCTTCCTCGACCTTGTGGGCGGTGAGCACCTGCCGGGGACGTTACAAGAGGCGGTGGAAGGGTGGGTCTACGATAAGTGGAGCTTTAACACTCTTCATGTTGCCTCTAAGGAGCGACCTCTATTCAAATGCGATGACCCGTGGGTCAATGAGGCTTTTATGACTATCTTCGGCATTGAAGGCACCGATCAGCTTCTGGCACATTGGGACAACGTTATTGCCGGCAAGATCGATGACCATAATTTCGGCGGTCATAGCACCTGCGAGACCTTCTGGGACCCTCACATGACGCGAAAACCTGGCGATCACGTCTCTTTCTTCCAGATGCACGCCCCCTATGATATCGAAGGCGGGTGGGAGCGGCGCGGGCCGGAGCTTGAGGATGCAATCCTTGATAAATGGCAGAAGGCGGCTCCCAACTTCACCAGGGATAAGATTATCAATACCAACCTCGAGACCCCGGTTGATATCGAGATCCGCTTCCCCAACATGCGACGCGGCTCTATCAAGCACGGTGACTACAGGCCAACTCAGTTGAATAACCTGCGCCCCAATGTGGAATGCTCCGGACACTCGACTCCCGTCGAGGGCCTCTACGTATGCGGGGTCTCGACATTCCCCGGAGGACTTGTGCTCGGGGGATCCGGTTACCTCGCTGCCAATAAGGTGGCCGATGACATGGGCGTTACGAAGTGGTGGAAACCAACTGCCGAGATGGAGAAGTTCGCCAAGACATATATGGAATAACCTGCAGGGTTTTGGATACCTGATCTATTATAGGGTAAGGCTAGCGCGATATTGTTGTGGAATATTGTCATTGCTGTTATTGTTCATTAAGATTGAGTTAAAAAGGGACAGGTTATCCCAACTAATATGAGCCGAAGTTTATTTAATACTGCCACGGGCCCTCTGCTATA
>JAIWEW010000087.1:0-5712 GCA_048632005.1 bacterium | reverse complement strand
GCTGAAATAGTCCCAATCAACCCCCTATATCCCCCAATCTTGGGGGTCTTCTAAAGCTGGGGGACACCCGCAGACCCCCGGCAGGAAGTATCCTGCACTTCTTTTTCAGCGGTCTCTCTCTATACGATGCAACAAGTCTTCCTCGGTTTACTAACGTCCCTCTGTTGAGTAAGACTGCTTCCTCGCTGATTTTATGCGCTGTCCCAATCCGTCCCAATCATGCTGATCGCGTCCTCGCGCAGAGCCTTTCTTAAAGGCTTGAGGCTAAAAGTCATTGGGATGGAATTTGTAAATAAATACCTGCGCGGGCGCTTGTAAGATGCGATTTCTTCATCCGCCCAGACCTGGATCTCTTCCTCCGTAGCCTGCTCTCCCTCTTTAAGTTTAATAAAGGCAACCGGCATCTCGCCCTTAATTGGATGAGGAACCCCCACTACAACTGCTCGTTCGATCTTTGGGTGTTCCGACAGATGGTGCTCAAGCTCCGTGGGAAAGATGCTGTACCCCCCGCATTTTATAACGTCCTTCTCGCGGTCGACAAACTCCAGCACCCTCCATTTGCCTGTTTTCATGATATCGCCAGTGCGGAACCAACCTTCCCGAAAGGCGTGCTCTGTTTTGTCGGGGTCATTCCAATATCCCTTCATTATATTGGGCCCCTTGAGTTCCAACTCCCCGGTCTCCCCTCTCTTCACGAGATGTCCGTCTTGATCGACAATGCGATAATGGATCCCCGGAGCTACCCATCCCGCACACTTTGGCCCCCATGGAGGGCTAATGCATACGTGCCCCGACGTTTCCGCCATACCATAGCCATGGACAAACATAGGCTTTATGGGTATCCCCCATTTTTTTCGCTTGGATAGCTCCCTGAACCTCTGGACAAGATCCGGAGGAAAAGCGTCTGCGCCACCCCCCCATAATTGAATCGAGGTAAGATCATACTTCTCTACATCTGCGTTTAGCAACATCTTGAACATTGCCGGGATCCCGGCAAAGAAGGTGACACGGTATTTTTCTATCTTGTCAAGGACATCTGCCGGATCGAAGCGACTTACAAAATACATAGGTATCGCCATAGCCAGAAGGATCATAAGGTTCTGATGCCCGCTGGTGTGAGCTACCGGCATGACCAGCAACGCCAGCTGTTTCCTATTTGTGGGGGGAATTCCAAGCAGAAGGCAATATCTTCTAATAGTAAACATCATGTTACGGTCAGTCAGCATCGCGCCCCTTGGCACGCCAGTGGTTCCTGAGGTGTAGAAGATAATCACAATATCGTCTTGGCTTGAAAGTGGGGCTGGATCGAGGTTATCCGAGACATTCTCCATTATCTCCTTCAATGAATAAAAACCATCAGGCTTCTCCTGTTCGGTTATCATTATCCATGTTTCGATTGCAGGCACTCTGCTCGTGTCCTGGATATTATTTCGAAATACATCGTAGTCCGTTATCAATACCTTTGCGCCACTATTTTCCATCTGATAGTTAATCTCATTGGCCTTGAGCATGAAATTCAGTGGTACGGGGATCGCTCCGATTTTCATACAGGCAAACTCGGCAAAGGCCAGCTCAACCCGGTTATAGGTGACAAGTCCCACCCTATCCCCGGCTTTAACGCCCAGCTGTAAAAGTGCATTACCTATTCGGTTTGTAAATTGAGAGAGGGTCCGGTAGCTGATTTCGCTGCCCGAGAAAAAGGAATAGGAAAGCTCACTATCCAAGAAGAAGACGGGGCGGTCTCCGTATACCTCCGCGAGGCGGTCGACAAAATTCCTTGTATTGATGGAGCGGTTCCGAACAACCAGATGCCGGAACTTCTTGAAGTAGTTCGGCACGCGCCTCTTTTCCAGGATACTCGCCTCCATGGCACGTCCCCCTTTTAGCAAGTTGGAAAGAGAGGATTACACGGGTTACATCATCCCCTGAAGCTTTGCAATGATGAGCCTCTGGATCTGATTGGTTCCTCCTCCAACCGTACCCAGTAGGGCATTCCGTACGTAACGCTGCATATCGTGTTCCATCATGTATCCATATCCGCCCATCACTTGCATCCCATCGATGGTAACCTTTTTTGCCATTTCTGTCGCATGTATTTTTGCAATGGAGCATTCGAGTGAGCAGAACTCGCCTTGCTGCTTCAGCCACCCCGCGTGATAGGTGAGCAGTCGGGAGGCGCGAATCTCAACCAGCATATCCGCCAGTATCTGCTGTATCATCTGGTACTGGGAGATAGGACGACCGAACTGTTTTCGTTCCTTGGCATAGGCCAGCGCATCGTCATAAGCACGTTGACCGATAGCGGTATAGAGCGCAGAGATCATGATTCTCTCGATGTCCAGATTGTTGATCATTTGCAACCAGCCCATGTTTAGACCTTCCGGGCCGCCCATGATGGCTTCCTTGGGCACTCGCACATCATCGTAGAATATTTCGCATGTGCTGATGATGTTGTTCCCTAGCTTCTTCAGTTTTCGTATAGTCAGGCCTTCGGCATTTCCAGGCACCATAAATATGGTAATCCCTTCGTATCTCCGGCTCTCTTTATCCGTCTTGGTACAGGTTATGATGAAATCTGCAATATCTGCCCCGCTTATCATGGTCTTGTGACCATTGATCACATAATAATCCCCATCTGGCACAGCGCTAGTCGTTATAGCAGAGGCATCGGAGCCTGCGTCCGGCTCCGTTAATGCGAATGCTCCCATCAGCTTTCCCTGAGCGATGAGCGGAAGGTACTTCTTTTTCTGCTCTTCGCTCCCATTTAAGAGTATTGTTTCGCCAATAAAAAAAACTGGTCCTAGAAAGAGTGCGCAGGCTGCCTCGCTGCCGTATGCTAGCTCCTCTACGGCCACGATGAAGTCCATAACATTTCCGCCAACACCGCCGTATTCCTCCGGGAAGGCAATGCCCAGCAGCTCCGTCTGGGCCATCTTGTCTGCCAGTTCAAAGGGGAAGCGTCCTTCCTCCTCCAGTTGCCGGTCCAATTCGCGGGATGTCTCCCGCTTGATAAAGTCCCGAATGGTGTTGCGAAAGGCTTCCTGTTCTTCGGTAAATCTGAAATCCATTTATTCTCGCCTCCTCAAGTATATAATTTACGTCCCTAAAGGAACCTTATTTCCTCTCACCCTCCCAGGTACATGCTATATCATTCAGAAAGTGGCCGGAACTTCGGCAGGCTTATTTCACCGTTTACATCCTCGAATATTACCTCTACCGGCATGCCAATGTAAATGTCCTCATTCTTACATTCAACAATATTCGTATGAAGCAAAGGGCCTTCGTCAAGCTGAACAATGGCCACGTTATAGGGAATATCCTTAGCAAAGGCAGGGTGATATACGTAGTGGAAAATGCTCCAGGAGTATACCTGCCCTTTTCCGCTTACAGCAGACCATTCCGTGTTCGTGCTCATGCATTTAGGACAGAGTCCGCTGGGCGGAAAGCGATAATGACCACAATCTTGACAGTGCTGTATTAGTAGCTCATGCCTCTTGCAACCCTCCCAGTATGGCTTCGTATCTTCTGTTAGCGCCGGTATGGGTTTGGGTATTTCGAAACCTTCAAACTTACCTACCACCAGATCACCTCGTTAATATCAGAGTTGAATAGCTGAATGAAATGGGATACTCGTGGGGAGACCCCCCATAACCGGTAACGAATGCCACCTCAGCATCCTTAACCTGTCGCTCCCCACACTCACCACGTAGCTGTCGAACTGCCTCCGCTATATGTCCCATCCCCATAAGGTGGCCCTCAGAAAGCAAACCGCCTGCAGTGTTGGAAGGAAGTTCACGGCCTAACTCCAGCCTTCCCTCCTCAACAAAGGAGCCTCCCTCCCCAGGTTTACAAAAGCCATAGGCCTCCAGCTCAATGATGACAAGTATAGTAAAACCATCGTAGAATTGAGCTACGTCGATATCTTTGTGTCTAACGCCCGCCATACCAAAGGCTATCTCAGCAGCTTTGCCCCCCTCAAAGGTGCCTTCAGGATATCGCGGGTCTCTCCAAGGTCGCATAAATTCTCCAGAGTGGGCCTGTCCCATGCCACTTACGTATACAGGGCGATGCCTGAGGTATCTGGCTCTCTCTGCCGATGTCACCACTACTGCTCCACCACCATCAGTAATCGGGGCGTTGTCCAGCAACCGTAGCGGTTCCACTATCATACGCGAGTTTTGATGATCCTCGATAGTTATTGGTCCCTTCTCATACATTTGTGCCTGTGGGTTCATACAGGCATGCCTGCGGAAGGTAACAGCAACCGCTCCCATTTGCCTGCTGGTCGTTCCAAAAAGATGCATATGCCTACGAGCAACTTGTGCTTTGAACGGCAACGCCGCCAAATCACCATAGGGCGCAGTGAAATCCAACCCCGGAGGCATACTAAGCGGTATCCCCATAGGGCTGTTCTGCCATCCATAACAGCAAACTACCGTATTACACATCCCTGCATTTATCGCCATAGTTGCCATTTGAACCATGGCAATAGGAGTGGCACCTCCTATATCCAGGCCGGCGCTAAATGTTGAGGAGATTCCTAGATGAGAACATGTCCGGCACACCCAACCATGCCGCTCTCCTTCTTGAGAAGGTAGCACTAACAGAAGCCCATCGACATCGTCCTTGGTAAGGCCAGCATCCTCAATAGCCCGTTTGCAGCCCTCGAGGGTGAGTGTCATAGTGCTTTTAGGAACTTTCTTCCCAAACTCTGAAAAGCCAATACCCACTATGGCACAAGTTTCCTTCAGGTTCATCCCTCTAACTCCTGTATCCTTCTAAGCCCCGGTAACCCCACGGCAGTTTATTGCGCCGCATCGTATATTTATTGCCCTTTCCAAACCGGCTTTCGCTTTTCCGCAAAGGCCCTGGGGCCTTCCCTGGCATCCTCGGTCATAAAAATCTCGGCCGCAATCTTGAGTTCCAGGTTTAATGCCTCATCCATGGAAAGGTTCATGCCTTGCCTCACCGACCTCTTTATTGCCTGGATTGCGAGCGGAGCGTTTTCGCAGATCTTTTCCGCAATTTTCATGGCGGCAGGCATCAGCTCTTCTTTCGAAACAACCTGATTGATCAGGCCAATCTCGTAGGCCTGTTGAGCAGTAATGAATTCACAGGTAAACAGAATCTCCATAGCCCGTACGAAAGGGATCTGACGCGGTAACCTTACTGTCGAACCTCCGCCAGGGAAAAGGCCGCGCTTTGGCTCTGCAATAGAAAAAGTGGCATGCTCTGCCGCAATGCGAATGTCTGTACCCTGTAACATCTCCAAACCGCCCGATGAGCATATTCCATTTACCGCCCCGATAATCGGTTTCCAGATGTCTCCCTCACGAAGTACAGCTATCAGTGGTGTATTCCATGCGTACTCATCTCCCAAGAGCGACTTCTCACCACTCGCGAGCTCCTCTACATTCTCCGTAACGGCCGGGATAAACTTCTTAAGGTCTGCTCCAACGCAAAAATCCCTATCGCCTGCGCCGGTGAGAATGGCTACCCGAAGGTTAGGATCGTCGCGGAAGTCCAGCCAGGCGTTGGCCAACTGCCCGGTTGTTTCGAAATCTAATGAATTTCGCGCCTCCGGACGATTAATCGTCACAAACGCAATGTGTCCTTTCTTCTCATAAATAATACCCATATCTACTATTCCCCCCAACTACGTATTACTATAGAATAGAATGCTGAAATAGTCTAAATCAACCCCCTAATCCC
>JAIWEW010000086.1:0-5724 GCA_048632005.1 bacterium | reverse complement strand
TCGCTTGAAGACGGTTGGAGTCGAGCACCAGGCGGTCGAGCATGGCATCATCCATGCCTGAGGCCTTGGCATCCCCACAGTCGAGGCGATTGGCATCGAGGATCTCACCCTCTCTCTCTATAAGGCTTTCAGCGATATTGACCAGGGCCTTATTCTTCACCTCAGTAGGGAGGTGGGCAAGCTTTCGTGAGGCTGCCTTAGCAGCTTTCGCTTTATTTTCCAACTCCTTGATGGCTGATTGCATTTCTTTCCCCCTTACAAAACCACCAAATTATTCCGGTGCACCACCTCGTCCCCATACCCATAGCCCAGTAGGCTCTCGATCCTGTTGGAGCGAGCACCCTTGATCACAGCAAGCTCCCGCGACGAATAGTTCGATATGCCGCAGGCGATTTTTTCGCCCTTTTTACCTTTCTCGCTAATAATATCAACCGCATCCCCACGTAAAAAATCACCATCCACCGCTTTGATGCCCGCAGGGAGAAGGCTCTTGTTCTGTTCCTTCAGCGCCACTACCGCCCCTTCATCGATTACCAGCCTCCCATTTGTGGCCAGCCCGGTAAGCATCCAGCGTTTCCTGCTCTCCATCTTGCTGGCTGTGGGGGGGAAGAGAGTACCGATTGACTCGCCCTTAACCAGCCTCGAGAGAAGATCCTGCTCCTTGCCATCGGCGATGATCACTGTGGCACCCGAGGCTGTAGCCAGCCGCGCTGCCTGAACCTTGGTCGCCATTCCGCCAACTCCTCGATCTCTGGTGCCGCCAGCCAGATGCTCGATCCGTTCATCTATACAGTCCACGCGGGTGATAAGCTGGGCACTCCGGTCGTTAGCCGGGTCCGCGGTGCATAGCCCGGCGACATCGCAGAGGACCACTAAAAGGTCAGCATCCACCAGATTGGATACCATTCCGGAGAGATTATCGTTATCGCCAAATGTCGTCCCCTCAAGCTCGTCCACCGCCACCACATCGTTCTCGTTGACGATAGGCACCACCCTGAGTTCCAGGAGCGCCAGTAAGGTATTGCGAGCGTTCAGATAGCCCAGGCGGTCGGAGACGTCTGCCTTGGTCAAGAGGGCCTGGGCCACCGTGACGCCATGCCAGCCGAAGAGCTGCTCATAGGAGTGCATCAGTGCGTTCTGCCCCACCGCGGCCATCACCTGGCGGGAAGGGATGTCCTTTCTCTCCTTTGCGAGCCCCAACTGTTGCCTCCCTGCGGCGACGGCTCCCGAGGAGACGATAATCACCTCCAAACCCTGCTGATGAAGCCGGACCACCTGCCCAACAAGGGTAGACATCACCTCGAGGTCGAGGTGCTCAGTGCCTGCAGTGAGCAGGTTTGTGCCAAACTTGGCTACGATCCGCTTATATTCGCTCTCTTTACTCTTGTTACCCATTGACTCGCTCTAGACTGCAATATTATAGCATATAGCCTGGTTTCACCGTAGGAATCAATCTGTCATTGCGAGCGCAGCGCGGCAATCCCCACGTCTCACTGTACCGCTACCACATAGATTGGTTCGTCGTTCCGCTCCTCGCAATGATGGGGCAAAGAAGGCGAACGGTGACGTACCGCTAATGTACTGGGCGCATAGAGTGGGCTTGCCAACCCTCTCATCTTTTGTGTATACTATTATTGATACTAGGATGGGAGGTGGCTCTTGGAGAATAATGTTTTCCCCAAATGCCTAAAGTGTAATACTGGAGATTTAGTCCCGTTGTCAGATTTTGGCAGTCAGGGGGCGCCGATACACTACAAGGCTTGGGTTTGTACCAATCCTGATTGCGGCTTCAACCTCAAAATCAGGAATGGCGACCTTTATTTGAACGAACCCATCATAAGTGGCGTGGGTCATACCGTCAGGGCACGCTAGCTAAAAGGGCTTTTTAACTAACTGCTCAAAATTTAGGAAAGCAGGCTCACTTCTTCCAGTGAACCTAGTTTCTACATTGAAGCAACTCGAGACGGGAGTTCTTGACCTCCTTTTCCCGCCGCGGTGCGTAGGTTGTGGGAGCAGTGGGAGCTTTCTGTGTACCCCATGCCTATCAGCGGTGCCTTATCTCCCCTCTCCGCTATGCGCTAAGTGCGGCAAACCGCTTTCCTATGGCACCATCTGTTATGACTGTGAAAAGCACCCATTTGCATTCGACGGCATCCGCTCCCTCTCCCCTTATCACGGGGTGGTACGCCAGGCGATCCTCCAATTTAAATATCAGAATGTGAAGGCGCTCGCGGTACCACTCGCTCAGCTAATGGGGAAATATATTAACTCACACCCTTTGCCTGCTGACACCTTAGTCCCGGTACCCCTTCACCCCCGTCGCCTTCGGGAACGGGGCTATAATCAGTCCTCCCTGCTATCCAGGGAATTGAGTAGGCTTGTCTCTTTGCCCGTAGTTGAAGGGGCGCTCCTCCGCGCTAGGAATACGCCTGCTCAAACGAAAACCAACAGCGCCCAGGACCGCCACAGCAATGTAGCCGGTGCTTTTACCTGCCGGGGTCGACGAGTAGTAGGGAAACGTATACTCCTTATCGATGATGTGTGTACCTCAGGTGCCACTCTTAACGCCTGCGCTGCTGCGCTAAAGTCAGCAGGGGCCATCTCGGTATGGGGCTTGACAATGGCACGGGATGTTTGAGAGATGGCGAAGGCATATGTAATCATTTTCCTCGGTGGCATCGCGGGCAGTCCGGTCGCGGAGATGGTCGCCGGTTGCCACCGTGCCATCGCCCAGGATACCATAGAGCGGATACATCAGGCCGGCATCTTCGATGGGGTAATCCTGGTCACCGATGGAGACCAGCTCGATCCCTCTGTGGTGGTAGAGCAGAGCGGGCACCCATTTCACTTCGGTAAAAGGCTCAAAGAGATTATTGACAAATACGATATTGAAACGCCCTTCTATATGGGCGGGGGCAGTATTCCTCTCCTCTCTTCAGAGGAGCTGAGGGAACTCGGCATTCAGCTATCCTCCTTAGAAGATGCGATGATTACTAACAATCATTATTCCGCCGACCTGGTCGCTTTCACCCCAGGGAAGGCCATCGGGGATATCGAGCTTCCCACGACCGATAATCCACTAGCACAGCTTCTGGTCCGGCAAGCCGGTTTACATGAGGTCTCACTGCCACACACCGCTCGCTATCAGTTCGATGTAGACACGCCCACCGACCTATTCATCCTTAAGCTTCACCCGGGGATCGGTGGCCACACCAGAGCATACCTTGAAGGGCTTGAACTGGATACCTCTCACCTGGAACGTGCGGTGCGCCTCCTTACCGACGAAGATGCCCAGGTTCTCGTAGCCGGGCGTGTGGGCAGTCATGTCTGGTCCCAACTGGAGAGTGAGACCTCTTGTCGGGTACGCATGCTCGCCGAGGAGAGAAGCCTGCGCGCCGATGAGCGCGACAGGCGCGGTGAGGTGTGCACTATCCTAGGCTTCTATCTGGAGCAGGTAGGAGCGGAGCGCTTCTTTGAAACACTAGCCCGGTTAGGTAACGCCGCTTTTATCGATACCAGAGTGCTCTTCACCCACTTTGGTTTAAATCTTACCACAGCCGACCGCTTCTACTCCGACATGGGACAGCATGAAAAGATAAATAACCCCTTTGTCCGTGAATTCACACAGCAGGCTATGGAGGCTCCAATTCCGGTCATCCTTGGGGGGCATTCACTGGTCTCGGGCGGTTTACTCGCTCTCATCGAGGTGGCACGCAAGGGGCAACTGTAGGTTCCCGGCAAAGAGTCGTTCTCCCCTACCGGGAGAAAATAATCGCCGTTATCGAGGTAGCCCGGCTAGGAAAATAGTATAATTATTGACAGGGAAAGGATGGTAAAATAAACTAACGTCCGTCAGGAGATGATGCGTCCTTACCTTGTACACGCTATAGAGGAAAAAATATGAATAAACAATTTATCAGCCATGGCACCTCAGTCGAAAAGAGCGATCCGGAGGTTTGGCAAACAATTCACCGCGAGGTGGAGCGCCAGCGACGGAATATTGAGCTCATCGCCTCCGAGAACCATGCCTCGCCGGCTGTTCTGGAGGTCCAAGGGTCGGTACTCACCGACAAATATGCCGAGGGCTATCCAAATCGCCGCTATTATGGTGGTTGTCAGGCTGTTGACAAAGTCGAGGAGCTGTCGAGGGAGCGGGCCAAGCTACTCTTCAAGGCTGAGCATGCCAATGTCCAGCCTCACAGTGGCACCCAGGCAAACATGGCGGCATATTTCACCCTGATCGACCCCGGGGATACAGTTCTGGCGATGAGCCTGGCCCACGGGGGACACCTCACCCACGGAAGCGCAGTTAATTTCTCCGGCAAGCTTTATCACTTTATCAGCTATGGTGTAAGCCAGGATACCGAGCGATTGGACTACGATGAGATCGAGCGGCTTGCCAAGGAGCACCGACCCAAGCTTATCGTTGCAGGCGCCAGTGCCTATCCCAGGGTTATCGACTTTGAGCGGTTTCGCCAGATCGCCGACATTGCCGGGGCATATCTCTTAGTGGACATGGCTCACATAGCAGGGCTGATCGCCGCTGGGGTGCACCCCTCACCCATCCCCCACGCTGATATCGTCACCTCCACCACCCATAAGACGCTGCGGGGGCCGCGCGGTGGCTTCCTCTTATCTAAGGCACAGTTTGCTTCCCAGCTCGATGCGGCAATCTTCCCCGGCACTCAGGGCGGTCCTTTAATGCACGTTATTGCCGCAAAGGCAGTGGCCTTTGGCGAAGCTATGACTTCCGATTTCATCAGCTATCAGCGCGCGGTGGTAGAGAATGCCCGCATCCTGGGTGACGAGCTTCAGAAGGATGGTCTGCGCCTCGTTTCAGGAGGTACGGAGAATCATCTTCTGCTAATCGACCTTTCCTCTCTAGAGATAACCGGAAAGCAAGCTGAGGAAGCCCTGGACTCCGTGTGGATCACGGTGAATCGAAATGCTATCCCCTTCGACAGCCGTCCTCCCCAGCTTACCAGCGGTATTAGACTGGGCACCCCCGCAGTCACCACGCGCGGCTTTGGTCCCAACGAGATAAGGCACATTGCTCAACTCATTATTAAAGTGCTCGCCAATATAGGTGATGAGCAAATCTATGAGGAAGTGCGTCGATCAGTGGAAGATATATCCCGTCGTTTCCCGGTGCCCGGGCTGGGTTAGTTGTTACTACAGCCTTTTCATGTTATAATCCAATTTGTAATTATAGAGCTTATACAGAGTCTGGAGGTAATGGATTGCGAGACTATGAACTCACCGTAGTAATTAGCCCATCGGTTGCCGATGACGAGGTTACCGCTACCCTGGAGAAGAAGGTGAGCCAGTTAATTACTGAACGGGGTGGTTCCATTACCGAGGTGAAACCATGGGGCAGAAAGAAGCTTGCTTACCCGATAAAAAACTATACGGAAGGGAATTATGTGCTCACCCTTTTTAAAATGGACCCAAATCTCACTGCAGAGCTTGAGTCAAGCCTGGAACTCTCGGAGGAGATCCTGCGCCACCTGTTAGTCAGGTTGAGTGACTAGGAAAGGAGTTTAGAAATGGCGAGTCTGAATAAGGTAATGGTTATTGGCAACCTGGGCACTGACCCCGAGATGCGCTTCACTCCCAACGGCAACCAGGTAACCTCATTTCGTATAGCCAGCACGCGGACATACACCACCTCCGAAGGGGAGAAACAGCAGGAGACGGAGTGGTTTACTGTGACTACGTGGGGCA
>JAIWEW010000085.1:0-5826 GCA_048632005.1 bacterium | reverse complement strand
ACCCCCAGACCCCCGGCAGGAAATATCCTGCGCCTCTTTTTCAGCAGTCTCATATGATAGGTTTATATAAATGGAAAAAGAAAGAGTGTATACCTATTTCCCCTTCCAGATAGGTTTTCTTTTCTCGGCAAAGGCTCTCGGGCCTTCTATGGCATCCTCGCTGGTGTAGACCTTCTCGTAGATAAGCTTGGCGGCATCCAGTCCCGCCTGCCGGCCAACATCCATGGCTTTGTACATGGCCTCTTTGGCCGCCCTCACAGAGAGCGGGGCATTTTCGGCGAGGACGGTGGCCAATTGTATCGCTGTTGGCATAAGCTGCTCCAGGGGAACGACCCTATTGATCCAGCCGACGTCATAGAGCCGCTGTGCTGGCATCAGGTCTCCCATGAGGAGTACCTCAAAGGCCGTTGGCAGCGGCATCTGCCACAGCACTGGTACGGCCCATGGTGTTCCCCTTCCCACTTTTACCTCGCCAACGCCAAAACGGGCATGGTCGGCGGCAACCCTCAGGTCGCACATCATGGTGAACTGGAAGCCGGCGGCGGTGGCTACCCCGTTGATAGCACCGACAATCGGCTTGGTAACATTGTGACCGAATGGGGTGCCCACGATGCCGGTCAGCACCCCGGGCTTAAGCCTAACGACGTCAAAGGAGGGATCCTTGGCAACGCGCTCTGCCTGGTCCTTGAGATCCATCCCGACGCAGAAGGAGCGGTCGCCGGCTGCGGTCCAGATGGCGACGAAGGCATCATCGTCCTCGTTGAACCGTTCCCACGCTTCGTCAAGGCGATCGTATAGGTCAAGGGTGAGGGCGTTCATCCGCTCCGGACGGTTGATAGTTATAGTTACTATATGATCCTTCTTCTCATAGAGAAGGACATCCGGTCCTTCGAGGGGCATTAAACTACCTCCTACAAAGTTTTAGGTTGTGGTGGGGAGCACGTCCTCGTCTACCTCTATCTCCATCTTGGACAGGGCATTGCCCATGGCCTTACCGGTCTGGTCGATACGAAGTGTCTTGGTGGCTCCGCCCCCCAGTGCCTGGTACAACATGATCTCCAGCGATTGAAGATTGTCCATCGGGTAGATGATTATGTCTCCCTTGACCCAGCCCTTGAAGTGTGCCTTGATCCGATCAGGGGTGACTTCCTTTTTAATAACCTCGTAGATTTTATCATTCTTGGCCATCAGGCCTATATTGGAGATGTCGCCCTTATCGCCGGAGCGGTAATAGCAGATATCCATCAATTTAACCTTTTTCTTTGCCATCACTTAACCTCCTTTATCTCCAACTTCAGAGGCACGGCCTCTCTGGGTATCAATGTGGGATATAAAGCGAATACGGGCCTGATTCGAGGTGGCTGGGTGAATCCGGCGCCCACGCCAAGTGA
Organism: bacterium; assembly: GCA_048632005.1. GTDB lineage: Bacteria > Chloroflexota > Dehalococcoidia > E44-bin15 > E44-bin15 > JAAXQM01. The sequence continues at coordinate 4,435 of JAIWEW010000085.1, read as the reverse complement.
CGCCCAGCAGAGGTGACCGCACTCGGTGCGGCATGCCTGTGCTTCCTCCTTGGTGTCGCACTTAAAGGCCACCCTGATCCCTATCTCGGGAGGATCGTAATCCGGTGGGGGCGCACCGACAGTAGGACCGCAGAGAGAATCCCAGCCAATAATCGACCACAGCATCTCCCTGGGTTTCAGACCGAGGTGATCAAGCCTTCTCAGGACGAATTCATGCGCCTTTTCTGCCTGTTTAAAGACCTTGGGGCCGCAGACAATCGTGATCTCCTCGGAGATGAAGCCGTCGTTATAGGCCAGGCAGAGCTTGAGGTTTTCCGGCCGTGGTTTCCCGCGTGACTTGTCGCTCCACTTGGTCACCTTCACCGCGTCTTTGTCAATCTGCTCAAGCTTTATCTGGGTGAGATCGCAGATACCATCGGGCATGATATAGTTCTCCGGGTCGTGTACCTCATATACAAGGTGTTCCTTCAGCGTTTGCACCCTGATGGCGCCGCCCGAAGTCTCTGTCTTGCTTACAATGCAATCGCCGTTTTCATACATCTCGGCGATGGGGAAGCCGGGATTGCCTTTGGGATAGTCAATCTCCTCCCAAATGTTGGAGCATGTGCCGGCGCTCCAGCTGCTGCATTCGAGGAGGTGGCCGACGCAGATCCCGGCACCTATCCGGTCCCAGTACTCGTCGGTAAATTGCCAGCCGAGGGGGTACATGAAATTACCGATGTACAGGGAATTGTCGGACAGCCGTCCGCCGATTACCAGGTCAGCGCCCTGGCTATAGGCATCGATAATCTCATCGGCACCGGTATATACATAGGCGGCTAGCAGTCTATCTCGTACCTTGTCCAGGTCATCCACACCGGTATCGGCGTTTACAAACTTCCATCCCTGTTTCTGCAGATCATCTAGTCGGCTCAGGGGAATTGTGTCGCCGGTGATTACGCCGATCTTTATACCGCCCAGATTCAAATCCTGCGCGAGCTTGAGAATCTGGTTGGCACATTCAGGAGGGTTAGCCCCACCGCCGTTGCTGCACATCTTGAAGTGCTTATCCTTCTCTTTCCAGATAGGCAGCAGGCTTTTCATCAGGGGGATGACCTCGGGGATATAGCCCTTTGCTTGGTCCTTCACATACTGGTTCTGCAGGATAGCCATAGTAAGCTCCGCCAGGTGGTCGAAGGAGATATAATCGATATCCCCATTCTGCGCCGCGTCCAGAGCGCCGTCCTTAAAGTCCGGCCAACCCGATGAACCAGCCCCAACTCTAACCTTTTTCATAATGCACCTCCTATTAGTTTTACCTTATTGTCTATGGCATACCTAGTATGGCGATTCCGGTAACGAAACGCCCAGGGTGTCCGCCCTGATTATGAGCTAAACCTAACTCGAAATTGGCTATCTGTCGTGAGGGCTCTTTTACTCTTCCCTGTAGTTGTCTAACGCACTCTTCGATCTCGCGCGCGCCGCTGGCGCCGATGGGGTGTCCGAAAGACTTGAGGCCGCCGCTTACGTTCACCGGCATCTCGCCGTCGTGGTAGTAGGCACGCTTCTCGGTGAACTCCTCGCGGTACTTGCCTGGCTCGCAAAGGAACATGGATTCGGTGGCAATAAGCTCGGCGATGGAGAAACAGTCGTGAAGCTCCACCAGGCTCAATTCCTTGCGCGGGTCCTTTATACCGGCCTCCTCGTAGGCCGCCTTGGCTCCTTCCTGGGTCTCTCTCCAGTAGGTGAAGTCATAGCGCTCATCCTCTTTGAGAAAGCCCGGGCCAGTGGCTATGGAGAATGCCTTGATGTTTACGTAATCATCTCGATAGGCCTTGGCCTCTGAAGATGGAACCAGCACTGCGGCCGATGCGCCGTCGGTGACGCCGCAGCAGTCGTACAGGCCGAGAGGCCAGCAGATCATTGGTGCGTTTATGGCTTCCTCAACAGTAATCTCTCGCTTGAGGTGTGCCTTTGGGTTTCGCTTGCCGTAATAGTGGCTTTTAACCGAGATCTCCGCAAGCATCCGCTTCCCCTCTTCCTGGGAAAAGCCGTACTTAGAGAAGTATGCGGTGGCCGCCAGGGCATACCTTCCCGGAGGTGTGCCAAGGGCACCGTAAATCGGCTCCCACTTGCCGGGATACGCTTCGCCCAGGCCGCCGTATCCGGTGTCTTTCAGCTTCTCTACACCGATGGCAAGCACCAGGTCGTAGCACCTGGAGGCTATGCCCAGCGCGGCACCCCTCACTGCCTCCTGCCCGCCGCAGCACAGGTTATCTACGCGGGTGAAAGGGATATACTGTGTCTGCAGCGCCGCGCTTGCGATGTGTGCGCCCGGAGGTCCCATGGGAACCTGCTGCGAGCCGCGCCCGGTGCCGACCCATCCCGCCTGGATATCTTTGATTTCTACGCCGGCATCTTCAAGCGCCTCGTCCACGGCCTCTTTAATAAGGTCCTCAACGTCGGCATCCCAGCGCTCGGCGAACTTGGTACAGCCCGTACCTATAATGGCGACTTTATCTTTAATGCTCTCTCTCATGTTTTTTACTCCTTTAGTCCCCTCTCACCGGCCGGCACTTCCAGAAGTAGTTGTGTATGCCCAGAGCGTCGTGGATTCTGCGGAAGGTCACTTCCATCTCCATGCCAACTTTAATGTTATCCGGGTCGCGATCCGTCATCTGGCTGAAGAACCGGCCTCCGCCGTCAAAGGTGACTACAGCCAGTACATTCGGGGGATCGATAGCACGCGATCTAACGTCCATGCTGTATGTAACAAGCTTGCCTTTTGCATCGGCCATCGGCACCTGCTCGAAGAACTTCTCATCAGCCTGGCAGTAGATGCAGAAGTTAGGATGCGGAAGCATGATATGGCCGCACTTGGTGCACTTCACGCCGTAGAAACGGAAGTAGAAGTTGCGGTAGCGCCATACCTCAGCCAGGGCCATCCTGCGCTCCATGAACAGGTCGTGCTCCCACTCCATCAGGTCGCGGAAGTGCATGTATTTGCCGTACGTAGGTAATGCGACCTTGGATTTTAGATAGCCCTTGATGCCCCTGCGGTCGGCCATCTTGCTGATTTTATCGGTTACTTTGAATACGAAGGCATCGGCACCGTCGCCCCATGTAGCAGCCAGGATTTTATCCCCGGCCTTGGCGTTCTGCAGCGCCGCGACAAGCGCCATCGGCACCAGCGCGCAGCCTGTGTGGCCTATGTTATCGAACATGAGGTCCTGCACCTGCGCCTTGGGGTCGAACTTGAACCTCTTTACAATATCCCCCTGCATGCGTTTATCGGGGGAATAAATCACTGCCTTAGCGATGTCCGCGACCGTTACCTTTGCTTTATCGATCGCATCCTCCATCGCCTTGGTCATATAAGGAACGTAACCTTCCTCACGGCAGAAACGCTCCTCCCACCAGCGAATTATCTTGTCGTTCTCCAGACGCCAGTAATCCACGAACGGCAGGGTGATGAAGCTACTGCTCTCTATTTCGACAACTACATCGTCGTTGCCGATAAGGAACGCGGCGGCGCCATCGCCTAAGAGTGATTCGTAGGCGGTGTCCGGGGGCGCGAGCCTGGTATCGGCGGCGACCACGAGGGCCGTCCTTGCCGATCCGGATTTGACGGCATCTATAGCCATCGTAAGCGCGACTGTTGCCGACCTCATGGAATTGGTTACATCGACAGTGCGGATTTCCTCCCGCAGGTCGCAGGCAGCAGCCATTATGCTGGCTGACTGCTTCTCTTTGTAGGGCGCCGTTGTAGTGGCAAAATAAAGGGCGTCGACTTTGCTCTTGTCGAAGCCCTTTAGGCAATCCCTTGCAGCTTCTACGCCTAACGTTAAACTGTCTTCATCGGCATTGGCTACCGCCTTCTCTCCCTTTCCCTTGCCTCCCCAGACCTGAACCAGGATCTCCCGGCTCAATCGGTAAAGCGGTATATACGCACCATACGATGTGATTCCTGCCATCCATTTCCTCCTTTGTTAACACCCATATCGTAACATACTTTGTGAAAAAAATCATTATCTTTCTGTGGCGCTTCTATAGTAAGCAACAACTTTCTTCAGGGCATTTGCTCCCCTGTCGAAGCTGGGGAAGTTGGGGATACCCTTCGCCACAAGTTTCTTTCTTGCATCAATGGCCTCGCTCTCCGCATGAGTGCAGGTAATTATGGCGAGAAAGGGCTTTGGTGATCTTTCTTTATACAGGGCTAGTGCTTCGACCAGGTCGTCGAAAAATCCGGAGATATGCCACGAGATGCGTGTCAGGAAAACCAGGGGGAGATCCAGAACGACCGTATCTATCCTTTCATCATTACTGAGGATATCGAGACATCGTATAATGCGGTCCAGGTGGGGGAGATTGGAGCTAATATCGAGGGGGTTACGGTAGCTTGAGCCAATAGTATTGAAGAAGGAGGCAAATTCTTTGTAAGACCGTTCGGTGAGCA
>JAIWEW010000084.1:0-5847 GCA_048632005.1 bacterium | reverse complement strand
CCTTGGGGGGATTTTTAAAGCTGGGGGACACCCCAAGACCCCCGGCAGGAAGTATCCTGCACGTCTTTTCAGCGCTCTTTTGAATTAAGGGCTGCTGATATGGTCTGTTACAAATGGATAGACTGAGATAAATTTATAACTGCACGATAGGCCAGGAGTAAACGGGCTCCACGCAGTTTACCGGGTTTTTTCGTATATACTATTTCAGTTGTGCTCAACTGTTAAATGGCTCTGAAAGTGTTCCTATAGTAGTGTTGTCAGCTATCAAAGAGAGTGGCAGAGATACACCCTTTTCTATGAAATTGGTAATTTAGGCAAAAACGTTTTGGGGTCTATAAGGATGTGATCCTTCGACTACCGGGACGCCCACTGTCGCTTTTATTTTACTAATCAATACATCTTTGTGTGGGCAGTGGTCTACAATACAGGTTGCTATATGAACAACTGTTGGCTTCTCTTCCATGTGAGCATTCCACAGCTTAACCTGGGCAAGTCGAGGTACAATGGCTGCTCCTGGACAATCGCCGCAGTTTAATAGACCCAGGATCTCCGCATCTTCATATTTGGAAAATTCACCTTCTCTACGGTTAAAGGCTACCAAACACCTGGAACAAGCGATGCAAACATCATCCATTACCCGTTTACACCCTATAATTAACACTTTTTCCATCTTTTTCACCTTCCTATCCGCTGTTCTCTATTTTTAAACTCCCGACCTGTATTAGAGTTCTCAACCAAGAAAAAGACCAGAGGATCAGGAATCAGACCCTCTGGTCACTTATTTCTCCTATTAGCAGCATCTTGCGCTCCAACCATGGACGACGCCATGTTCCTTCAAGGCGGGTAACATCATACCCTCCTTGCCTAGTGAGCAGCAATCATCGGCGATCTATTCCACAAACAGGCGGCAATCAAACGAATGACACCCCTAAACGCAACCGGTAGGCTTGGGCAAGCCAGCCACTTTACAGGCTCCCGCCGCTGGCCCTTTGGGGAACATTTCATAAACGTATTTCAGGTCAAAGTCATTCTTTTTGCACAGCATGCGGACTGGTGGGGCAACCCCGAATTGCAGGTAGTAATCACGAATGTAGTTCACTAACCTCCACTGGTCTGTGGGCATAGGCGTAATGCTGCTCTCGTCTTTGGCCAGGTCCTCCGCTACCGCCTCGCTCCATTTTTCTGGTTCCTGAATGAAACCATCTTCGTCAATCTCGAACTCTACTCCGGCAAGTGTAGCCTTTGGCAATTTTCTCCTCCTTGATATATTTTTACCTATTTATAGCACCGCGTCTCGTTATTGTGCACAAGTGTTGGTGCCTTGCCTCTTTTTCTACCCTTCCTACATCCCGGACATACCTACGCTAACCGCCGTCTCACCATGCCAGTGCGGACACCGAGGGCCGGTTTTGCTTTTCCCTGTATGCTAGCGATACAAAGGCCTCAGCCCACTCTGGTGTGCCCAGGGCATGTAGATGAGTATACGCAGCAAACATATTCTTATATATGATTCCGTCTACCTCGCCATCTACCCCGTGCCCCCGCTTCAATCGGTAGGCAAAACCTAAATCACTTGATGTGGACAGCCTTGAATGGTGGAATTCGTGACCCCGCAGGGTCATACCAATGGGGAATAGTGGATTCTCCCCGGTTACCTCAGCCTCTACATAACCATGACCTTGAGGACGCTGTGATATCTCTACCTCCGCAGGAACTGCTCCTACCATTTCATGCCGTCGGCCCCGCCAGCAGATACCACTGCACAGATACATTAGGCCTGCACATTCGGCATATACTGGTAGACCGCGCTCAACGGCGTCTGCTATGTCCCGACGGAGCTGGCAATTGGCCTCCAGCTCCTCCAGGAAAAACTCTGGAAAGCCGCCTCCAATATAAAGCCCGTCAATCTCTGGCAATCTATCCTGTAGCGAGTTGATAAAGATCAGTTCAGCACCAACCTGACTCAACGCTTGAAGGTTCTCCGCGTAGTAGAAGTTGAACACCCTGTCCAGCATCACCCCGATCTTAACCATACCGGTTTTATCCTTAGGGCTGGTAGACGGGGCTCTTATGGGGGTTTCAAAGCTACTGGCAATGGCCATAATGTTGTCTATATCGAGGTTTGGCTCAAGCCTACGGCCAATACGCTCAACAACGGACTGCGATTCGCCGGCTTCAGGAAACGGGATGAGACCCAGGTGACGCTCAGTCATATGGAGGTCAGCATGTCGGGGTATGCTCCCCACAACTGGTATTCCGCAATATTGCTCTACCGCATCTGTTAGCTTACGCTCATGCCGGTTGCCTGAAACATTGTTCAGGATAACCGCTGCAATATTGGTATCTGGCTGAAAACGCTGGTACCCCGTTACCATGGCCGCTATGCTGCCGGTCATCCGGGATGTATTAACCACCAGAACAACGGGAACGTTCAACAGACGAGCCAGGTGAGCCGTACTTCCCAACTCCGAGTCAAAACCGTCGTAGAGCCCCATGGCTCCCTCAATAAGAGTGAAGTCCGCCCCCTGGCAAGCTCGCTGGAAGGAAGCTAACAGCGTTTCCTCTTGCATGAAGAAGAGATCTAGGTTGCGGCAATCTCTACCGGCTGCCGCCGTTAGCCATGAGGGGTCAATATAGTCAGGGCCCTTCTTGAACGGTTGAACCGTTAGGCCCCGCCTTCTGAGAATATCGCACAGGGCCAGGCTAACAATTGTCTTGCCGGAACGGCCCTGGGGTGCGGAAACCAACATACCGGAGCGCGCTATTTCACCACTTTTTTTTAATACAGTCACCTGGGGTTGCTACTCCTGCTTGGGTGCGACCTATGTGACGCTCTTGGGAAAATTCTCCGTAAGCACCAGCATCGTCGTGCTGCCGGTTGAGTAGTACATCAATGTCCCGGCGACCGTGCAATCATTGACGGCCTTTTTGATGTCGCTCTTTTCGTACTCACCGGAAAGCCCCTTTACCACATCCTTCAAGTAGAACCTCGTCCTGCCTTCATGGGAGTTTCTCGTGAACCATTCAATGACCTTCTGCTGCAGTTCATCGCTTCCGCTCATTTCCCGTTACCCCCTACCACTTGAATTGAGTCGTGGTCCTTAATGTATCTCTGGCCAACTCAAAGTCATCGATATTCTGCTCAACAAACGGAATCCCGGTAAGCTTGAAAAATCTCTCCCAACCAACTCGCTCTATCCACTCACCTACCCTCTCAAAAGGACGCGCATTGCTGGCATACACCTCGACGATGTTTTTTAAGACACTGGTGACCTCCGGCCAGCGCGGTGGGTTATTCGGTATATAGGGAATAACCAGCCGGGAGAACATTGGTGCCTTGCGTGCATTGGATACCTTCCCTCCGGCATAGATGGCGATTCCGTCCCCTTCGGGGTGGGCTATAGGCATTGCCGGGCAAACGGTAAAGCAGTTGCCACAGTACATACACTTCTCGTCATTGACGACCACGCTCTTGATATTGGGATCCGGGTGCTTCCGAATAGCTCCCGTAGGACAGGATGCCTGGGTTGTAGGTAGCTCGCATAGAACGGTCATGTGCTCATGATCTATTGTTGGCACCCTGGTATGTACACCGACGACGGCCAGGTCTGTAGCATGGATGGCGCCACACATATTAAGACAGCAAGCCAGAGAGATCCTCAGCTTGTGTGGAAGCGTCTTCTTGCCAACGAAGTAGTCATACATTTCATCCATGATGGCCTTGACTACCCCCGAGGCATCCGTGGCTGCGCCATGGCAGTGTATCCAGCCCTGCGTATGAATCATGTTGGATATACCTCTGCCTGTGCCACCGACAGGAAGACCTATCTTCTCTATAGCCGCTATTATTGGCTCGATGTTATCCTTATTCGGGGTGATGAATTCTGGGTTGTACCGGCTGGTAAACCGGAGGTGTCCATCACAGTATTTATCCGCTATATCGCACAGGTCACGAATTAAGTCAATGCTAACCAGCTTGGGGGAGCCGCACCTCACCGTAAACGCTTCATCGCCGGTTTCAGATACATGCACAAAAACCCCGGGTTTTAAATTCTCATGATATTTCCACTTCCCGTAATTCTTCGCTATTACTTCCGGTAGCATCTCCTTATAATCTGGGGGGCCGATATCTGTTACTGCCATCGTTACTTATCCTCCTCTAGAATCTTAAAATCCTTCATCGGGTAAGGCCCACGGATTTACCCTGGGCCGAAATACTATTTGCCAGATTGCCTGTATCTTAAACTCCCTTATCAAAGAAAACATAGGGGTTTGCCCTGGGTCGAAATACCATCTGAGGTACCGGCTCGACATCAATGGCTCTGAGGAAAATCCTCATACCTACCCTATCGATTAGCTCGGATATCCTTTCCCTGGTTCTGCCATTCTCGTCCCACCAGTCCATTGCCTTTTCCCAGAGCTCTTTAAACTCTGTATACGGGGGCTCCATTTTCATGAATGGGATGATTACCGAGGAGAGGCACGCTCCATGGATTACGGGTGCTTTGGCACCAACCAATATGGTGACCCCCGTGTCTACTCCCGGCCTAATGGCTTTGGGCATCATGTTTATACAGTGCATGCACCTTACGCAATCCTCAGGAAATGCCAACTCAAGGTTTCCGTTCACCAGCTTCAATGCCTCTGTGGGGCACCTGTCAACAACCAACCCCTGTACGTCAAGCCCGCTGTCCAAATACTCCTTGACGCCGTCCTGGTCAATCCTCAGGCTATCGTGCCATGTACCAATGACACTGAAATCAGCCCTGGCTATGGCAGCCACACAATCGTTGGGGCAGCCGCTTGCCTTGATCTTGGTCTTATACGGATACGGCGGTCGGTGAAGCTCGCTCTGATATTCCATCGTAACGTTATAGATGAAATCAAGGGTATCGAAGCAGGCCCATTCACATCGCGCTGGCCCCACGCAACCGGTCGGCGTTCTCAGGTCAGAACCCGATCCCCCCAAATCCCATCCAATTGCGGTCATATCATCGTGGCAAGGCTGCAGATGATCTGTAGTGGTCCCCAGGAAAATGATGTCCCCGGTGGAACCGTGGAAATTGCACATACCACTGCCATGCTTCTCCCATACATCCAGAAGCTCTCTTAATCTGTCTGTCTTATAGAACCAGCCAGACGGGTGATTAACACGCATGGTATGGAAAGCCTGAACATTGGGGAATTCCTCAGGTCTTGAGATGTACCTCCCTATAACCCCACCACCGTAACCGGCGACGCCAACAATGCCGCCGTGTTTCCACAGAGTCATTTTCTCCTCGAAAGACCGTTCCTGGACTATTATTAGGTCCTTTACGGCATCGCTCTTCTTCGCCGCCTTCCTGAGCTCTTTCACATAGCTGGGCCACGGCCCTTTCTCAAGCTCATCCATCATAGGTGTTTTATCATCCATATATTAACCTCCTCATATTGAACCTCACTGTACAAATCACACCTGTATACAGGTTACCTCCTACGGTTACAGGACTACATCGACCAATAGGCTTATTCCGCAGTAAGCCAAAATGCCTAGGAAGCTTTCTAAGCTTCAAAGTGGATCAGGATTGTGGGCAAATCGTCCTTACATAGTATATAATTTCACAGCCAGCTATGTCAACACGCCGTAGCATAATTTTCGGTAGTGTTAATTCGTGGATCGAAAGAGAAGATTGCCCGACTTACATTGACTTAGATCATCCGGTCAAGCCGGATGATGACCCTTTAATCCGTGAGTCCTGCTTCATCTGTCATTGCCCGACTTGATCGGGCAATCCAGAAACTAAGTCAGAGACCGCTGAAAAAGAGGTGCAGGATACTTCCTGCCGGGGGTCTGGGGGTGTCCCCCAG
>JAIWEW010000083.1:0-5882 GCA_048632005.1 bacterium | reverse complement strand
GAGATGATATACCTATAACCTTTGACGAGGTGTATGACGCTGGCTGCACAACTGTAATTAAACAGAATCAAAATCCAATTGGCTTCCCTCTCCCATCCAACTTCTGCCCATTGTTGCCGTTCGTTCATGTTGCAACAACAGCAGATTACGATCCTCCGAGCACTGTAAATGTTGGTATCCCCTACGATGATTCTATTGTTTCCGACGAGAACGCTATAAGGGTCTTCCATGAGACAGGAGCAGGCTGGGAGGATGTCACCCTATATATAGATACGGACAACAATATCGCATATGGGCAGGATGATGTTCTATCGTGGTGGTGTATTGGTGGCACATGTCCTACGAGCCAATCCGTGCCAGCTTTCCCCAGCATGTATGTCGGCATAGCAGCAGCCCTCGGGGCGGGCGTCCTCGCATATGTGTTTCGACGGAGGGTCTTAGGGCGAAAAGCTACCGAAATATAAGCTAATTGCTGTAATGAAGCATAACGGGCCACTCTCCAATGGGTGGCCCTTCTTTTTACCTGTTATTATTCACCAGGAGGGGAGTCAAGCCTCCCCACAGACAAATAGAGATTCACATGGTATAGTATACGAATTAGAAAAGTCGGTTACTGAATATCCTACTACGAATTTCCACATGCCAGCACTACGTGTCATATAATGGAACGTCTAACTGATAGCAACGAGTATCGAAGCCCAGACAGGCAGATTTCTGGGCTGTCGCGGAAGCTTCCCAGCTTGTGTTTCTATAGAAATATGCTTCCATACATGTGGGAGGCGTCGAGGCTAGCGAAGAAGGGACGATACAGCACCGAGAGATGTGTACACGATACTTTATTAATCATGAGAGCGCTCGAATCCGTCGGTATCAGATTTGAGGTGGAGAACCTTGCGTCTTTTCGGAATCTGAAAACACCATGCGTTTTCATAAGCAATCACATGAGTGCTTTGGAAACATTTGTGCTTCCTTGCTTAATAGTACCTGATAGAAATATCACATTTGTAATAATGGCGGGATTACTCAAATTCCCAGTTTATAAACACATCATTGCCAGTCGAGACCCCATCATTCTTCCCAGAGACGGTGCCAGACGGGACTTGGAAACTGTACTGCAGGAAGGCCAAGCGATGTTGAAGCAGAACATATCGGTCGTCATCTTTCCGCAGGGAACTCGTACAGTCAATTTCGACACGACAGGATTCAGTAGCATTGGTGTCAAACTCGCTAAGCACGCAGGAGTGCCAGTTGTACCCATCGCGGTGAGATCTGACGCTTGGGGGAATAATGGGTTCCCGATCAATCATTTCGGTAGAATTGATCCCACGAAACCAGTTCGCATGTCCTTCGGAGACCCAATCTACGTGCAAGGAAACGGTAAGTGGGAACATGAAGTGATCACTTATTTCATTACGGATAAATTGCGACAGTGGTTTGAGATATCATAGGATTCTCGCTTCTTACACCCACAGTAACACTGATAGATCGTCACGGCACCGGTGGGAAGAAGAAGTATGCAGAATAATGGAGAGTGAATATCCCTACGGCTCCCCTCCAACGGGTGGCCCTTTATCTTACTATCAAAAGCTCACGCTGCAATTTTGTAACTACATCACGCATGCACATATGCGGATAGCTGCTATTTCGATGAGCACTACCCCTATTAAGTTCTCATCGGGGAAATTGAAATCAATACTCCAAAGGCAGTGTGTTCATAAACTGCATAAATGCGATAAACCCCTCTATCTGGGTCATTAATGTGGGTAAATCCCCATCAATCTTAACCTTCCCCAGCGCTGCCACCATGCTCATCTTCTCCTGCACCAGGTCGAGAAGCGTTTCATAAGGACAAAGGACCCGTGAATCAAACTTGGTTTTGTCGATAGGTGCGGTTCTCAGCTCACTGGGGGCGGGCTGAATCTCCATTTCTATGCTGATAAGCTTCCCATCTGTAACAATAACCGTATATTGCCTGTCTTCATTTCCCGGACAGTCAGTGCCCACCATAAGAAGCCTGATAGTCAGCTCTTTAAGCTTCTCCGGTAGCTCCGGATCTTCCTCCGCTCGCTTCATCATTTCATCGATCATTTCCTTTGATAGAAATTTCATCATTCCCTCCTTTTTTAGTTGAAGCAACCTATCTCACTGCAAGTATCAAGAAGTAGGGACCGAGTGTTACCCATACTATCTACAACTCGTATGTCTTGAGATCATTGGATACCGATAGACAGTGCTCGGTGAGCCTTGAACTTAGCGCCCTTAATCGATCCTGCTGCCAGAGGATAAACAGCTCGCTACTTTAATGCAGGTTTGTTTGAGCAAAGATGGCTCAATTCTCTATCTTTACGATGCAATAGCGCAGCGTGCCCCCTGGAGCATCAACCTCGATCGCCTCACCCTGCCGGCGTCTGAGGAGCGCCTTGCCTGTAGGTGAGGCAACGGAGAGTTTACCTTTGGAGAGGTTGGCCTCGCCAGTGTTAACCAGAGTATAGCGTAGCTCTTCATTGGAGGAGAGGTCTTGAAGAGTAACCGTGCAGCCCAGGGTCACTTTTGAGCTATCTCCCTTCTTGGTAGTGACCACCGCCGATTTCAGGATCGCCTCCAGCTGTCTGATGCGGCCCTCAACCATTCCTTGATGATCCCTGGCTGCATCAAGGGGGGCGTTTTCAGAGAAGTCCTTATCGGCTGCAGCCTTTCGGATATCCTCGGCAATCTTAGGGCGTTGCGCCTGCAGGGTGGAAAGCTCCGCTGTCAACTCCTCGTAACCCTCTGGTGTTAGGGTAGCCGACTCGTCACGCTCGCTATCGGTGGGGACTTGCTTGAGAGAGCCTTTCTTTACGCGAAGATGGACCGCAAGGTTATTCTTGGTGAGGCCTTCCTTCTTTGCGTAAGACAGGAAAGCTCTTACCGGAGCCAGCTTTTTATCAGCATTGGCGGAGGATCCCTCTATTAGCTCAGAGTAACTTGTCACTTCACTGGCGGCAAGCTCGCTCAAAGGGCGCTCACTGCCATACCAGCGAACAAACTTATTCAGCTCTTGCTGGCATTCCTTCCTCTCTTGAGGAGGTAAGCTGGCAAGGAAATGCGTCGCTGCCTGTGCCAGGGTTTTTTCTTCATTTACCATACTATTTAAGAGCTTTGTTTTTTACTTCCGATAACGATTTTAGGGTTTTGGGTTTCCTATGTCAATGACTATCACCTTTTTCGAACGTGAAACTGTTCCTAGTGTTTTTATTTATGCTACTGGTCGTTGTTGCCGAGCTGCTCATCATGGTGGTAACAGGCTTTTAGCAGCTTGAGTATACTCGGCCCCCTGGAGTCAGTGGAGCAGCACTCCTCTTCAAAGTGGCGACATACGGTGCAGGTGATGCTGTACTTGTCAACCTCGCTGATGTTTTCGAAGAGGTTGCACTCCTCGGCGCTTCTGTCATACCAATCCTCGAGGAACTCCTCAAGCACTAGTCGATGGGCACGGAAGCTTCTGGACCAATGGAGACCGTTAAATCCCCCTGCTCCATGCCATCCGCCGTGAGGCGGCGATGGGAACAAACCGTATGTATCACTTTTCCTGGGACCGTAGCGAAAAAGTGAACTCACATATACCATCCTTGGTTACGGTCTTGCTCATCTCCATATTTAGCTTATCGCCGGTCCTGGCAGCAGCGACCTCGAAGCTGGCAAGGCACATTGCTTTACAGGGAAGGGCTAGCCCGGCCTCCGCCATCGCTTTGTTCAGGGTGCAGCTTGAGACCTGGAGCACCAGCTCCCTGGTGGTCGCTTTGGTAATGTTCCACCTGTCGGTTGGTCGCGAGGCGAGGATGGAGAGTTCCACATAGCGCTCGAAGCGGTGGGGGAAGGAGATCCCAGTTTGCTTGGCCACTCTCTCCAGCATCTCACCGGTGCGATCGATAAACTTGCTATCGGCAAGCTCGATAGTAAGCTTCATCAGCTCCTTGCCAAAGGCCTCCAGGGCCTCTAGAGCCATCTTTTCATCTTTGCCCTTCACGCTTTCCACCAGTGCCCCAATATCGCACTGCACCATGACCTCATCGACCAGCCCCCGATCGGCATCGAAGGGCAGCATCTTGCCCGGCTCCTCCAGGGTCATCAGTTTCTCTTTTATTGGCTTGCCGTACTTCCAACCCATAGTCATCTTGCATCACCTCCGCCAAAGCTCACTTGGATGGCACTTTGTGGGCATCCGTCGACACAATCCATGCAGCCGCTACATTTGTCGAAGCGTACCGGCCTTACGATGAAATGGCTGGTGTCTGTCTCACGGAACTTCTGCGCCCCCACATCGGTGCCCAGCCCGAGAACATGTGTAGGGCAAATAATCAGGCACTTGCGGCAGGAGAGGGGGTCTTCACATTTTTCATCGTCTACGATAATAGTGGGCAACATTATTTCCCCTTTCTGTTCATACTTACCAAACGTTTGCCAGGGCAGGAAGGCTGGCCCGCTCCACCATAGTGATCGCTTCCTGGTCGCACTCCGTTGCGCAAAGCCCGCAGCCAAAACACTGGAACTGGTCGATATACGCCTTGTTCCTGGAAGGGTTGAAGCTGAGCGCCCTGAACTGGCAGCGGTGTATGCAGGAGGCGCAGCCATTGCATAGCTCAGGATCGATCTTAGCTACATAGTGACCTTTCCACAGGATCTTGATCTCGAGGTCTACCACTGTCCGGATGGCAGCGCAATCCGGGTAGTCGCAGTTACATAAACCACCTAGATAGGGGGTGCCAAAGGTATAGATAGAGTGTACCAGGCCCCTCTTGTTCAGCTTGGATAGAACCTCCTTCGCCTCGTCGGGGGTGAGGAAGTGAACCCCGCCTCGATAGGTGTCGGGCCAGCGCTCCCATTTATACATCCCGGGCCCCATGCCCATACAGGTGAAGTTCTCCTCATCGGGTAGGCCCTCCATGGAGCGGCGACAGGCACAGGATATCAGGGAAATGGGATACATGATGTCGGTAATCTTGTGCGCCTCCTCCAGGGTGATCACCTGACCGAAGTGAGTAAGCCACATAGCGCCCTCGGTCTGCTGCTTTATCCTCTCCACCTCTGCAATGTCCCCTCTATCCCTGGCCTCGATGAAATCGCGGCCGACGAAGGCCATTCCACCGGCAGCCTGGGGGTTGGCCTCCGCTCCTGATGCCACGGCCTCCTCTTTTCTGATCTTGTAAAGCCTCCTCGCGTAGTTAGCCGGGTTAAAGTACCATCTCTCATAACCGTCACCGTACTTCTCACACCAATCACACATAACTTACCTCCCTTCGTTACAAGCGTTCCAGTGACTTGCTCATCTTAGCACATAACTCGGAATATATAACATTATACATTATCAGACCGTTGAAAAAGAGGTGCAGGATACTTCCTGCCGGGGGTCTGGGGGTGTCCCCCAGCCTTAAAAGTCCCCCAAGATTGGGGGATATAGGGGGTTGATTGCGGCTATTTCAGCATTACATTATATGGGGCGAATCACCGCTAGGGGTGTGATGCTGTCTTTCGCATTACAAGAACTATGAAACTGGCCATTGCTGCTTTCCCCCGTAGGCGACTCAAATTTTGTATGGATACCCTTCCTTATAAAATCGGAGTTAGACTCTATGGCCCTGTAATGCCAACCTTAGGTGAAGGCCGAGATAAGAGAGGTCCTCGGTAGGAAGATAGTGAGGGGCAGCAGCATCGAATAGTATATTAATAGATGGGGGGACCTCGTCATCGCCGAGATATAGTATACATCCCATAGGGATTTTGGGCAGTGCCATGAACCTGAATGCAGCATCGCCGGTGCGGCTCATCGGCGTACCCCCGATGGCCAGACCGGCCTGGCGAAACCCTTCAGCATCATTGCCGAAGCTATCCAGCAGGGGTTGTAG
>JAIWEW010000082.1:0-5973 GCA_048632005.1 bacterium | reverse complement strand
GGATGTAGAAAAAATAGACTTTCTTTCCGCCCTAGCTCGAAATCTACTTCCCCATAGGCTGGAGCAATATGGACAATGCCAGTGCCATCCTCCATAGAAACGAAGTCTCCGGAGACCACTGAATATTCGTCTAGCGTTCCCCACATCACAGGTCTTGTGCATACCTCCCCATTAACGAACTTATCTACATACGGAAAACCTGGATATTTTTCGTCGTCCAGAAGATCATAGAGGGACTTATACTTCAAGCCCAACAAGTCCTCGCCAGGCAAAGTAGCCACCACCTGGTATTCACCATTTATGGCGCTTTCTAGGAGTTCCTTGCCCAAAATCAGGTGTTCATCTCCTGCTCTACCTTTCAATTTCACCAAAACATACTCAGCATCCTTTGCCACGGCAAGGGCGGAGTTACCCAACAACGTCCAAGGCGTTGTAGTCCAAACAAGAAAGAATGTGTGAAGATCACCCTGAACCTGTGCAGGGTCAAGCTTACTGGCTAATGCATTTTGGGATGCTTCGGTTAGCCTGAACTTTATATACACCGATGGGTCATCTGTCTCCTCGTAGCCCAGGGCGACCTCATGTGATGATAGCGAGGTGCCGCATCTGGGGCAGTGGGGTGTTACCCGATATCCCTGGTATATAAGCCCTTTATCCCAGAGTTGCCTGACCACCCACCAGCAGGACTCGATATAGCCGTTATCCAGCGTGATATATGGGTGCTCCATATCCACCCAGAAGCCGATGCGCTCGGTAAGCTCGTCCCACTCCTTGACATAGCGGAACACGCTCTCGCGGCAGCGCGCGTTGAACTGGGCGACTCCGTAGGTCTCGATATCATCCTTGGATGAAAAACCCAGCTCCTGCTCGACCGATAGCTCTACGGGGAGCCCATGTGTATCCCAGCCCGCCTTGCGCGGTGCGCAGTATCCCTTCATCGTCTTGTAGCGGGGAATGGCATCCTTGAACACCCTCGACAGGACATGGTGCACCCCGGGGCTGGCATTAGCGGTAGGCGGCCCCTCATAGAGACGGAAGAGGTTTTCGCTGTTTCGCTCCGCAACGCTCCTCTCGAATATATGCTTTTCCTTCCAGAAGAGAAGGATGTGCTTCTCCATCTCAGTAAAACTTACCTTGCCCGGCACTGGCTTAAACATTTTATCGCCCCTTCTCTTTATCTGTCTTATACTATATAAAATAACTTTTAGTCAGTTAGAAAGACATGTCTCTACCCCAAGATTGCGAGTGGCAATATAAAAAGCCCGTCCCTAAGGGACGAGCTTAATACCCGCGGTACCACCCTGATTCCCCGCCATCGGGGCCCTCATCAAACCCCGCCACGCGGGGTTCGTCTGGATAACGGCTGACGAGGCCGTCTAAGCCTACTGACGAATAAAACTATCGCGTTCGGTTAGCAGCTCGGGAGGGATTTTCAGAAGGCAGGTCGCATCTGCTCTCACCATACCAGACTCGCTAAGCGCCTTCCCCCTCTTACTCTTCTCCGTCTTCGCCTTTTCGCCCTTTTTGAGATTGCTGAAATAGTATCAATCAACCCCCTAACCCCCCAATTTTCAGCAATCTATTTTAATAACACTCTTATAAAGAGACGTTTCTCTCAACTTGAAGCCAGGAAGATAAAGCATCTTTAGTAATACGGAAAGAGATTAGCATGACCAATGGCTAAGTCAAGGTTCAAACTAGTCCCCTTTGTGGATGGTCACCTTGCGGTCATCGCCCTCGCCGATACTCTGCGTGGTCACCCCCGGGTAATCCCGTAGTGCCAGGTGAATGATACGGCGCTCGCTAGCGGGCATCGGTTCCAGGGGTACCGGCTGCCCGGTGACCATGACGCGCTCTGCAATGCGCCATGCTAGATTCTTAAGCGCCTCCTCTCGGCGCTCCCGATAACCTGCCACATCGATAGTTATCGGCACATGAGCCTTTAATCGATGGCCCACCATAAGATAGACCAGGTATTGCAGTGAATATAGGGTCTGACCTCTTCTCCCAATAAGAATACCCAGGTCCTCGCCATTTATGTCCAGGCCAACAATGGCACGCCCCTCCTCGGATGGCTCCTTTTCCTCAACAGAGGCGGAGACCTGCATCAAGGGAAGAAGCTCCTCCAGTACCTCCTTAGCCAGGGTAGCGGCCGCCTGCCTTACCTCTTCAGGTTGACGCCTGAATACCCTGACTGCCGCCTCCTCACCGCCAAAACCTAGAAAACCAGACTTGCCCTCCTTTAGGACGACCACCTCTACCTCGTCATGACTTGCGCCGAGTTTTTCTAGTGCTAGCGCGACGGCTTCTTCTATGGTCTTTCCGCTTGTCTCGAGACTTTCCATGAGTTACCCTCTCTTGTTGTTCCACGCCTTCGGCAGCCAGCTTTTCCTCCAGCGCCGCAGCCTCAGGTGTTTCAACCTGCGCTGCCGGCGCTTTGGGGGCTCTCACGAAGAGCGAGCCCCACCCGGTAATGAAATACTGCGTTATGATGCCAATAATATTGGATACTATCCAGAATAGCGCCAGCCCGCTGGGGAAGGCGAGTGTGAGAAATCCAAACATCAGTGGCATCATCCAGATCATCATTTTGTTCGTTGACTGCTGCTGCGGGTCCGCTGTGGGCACGGTGGACATCTTCTGCAGCACAAACATCGAGGCCGCAACCAGAACGGGCAGGATGAAATACCCATTGGGGGGTACATCTGGCAGGGCCAGGTTGAGCCAGAGGAAATTTGGGTTCAGAGGAACCGCCGTATAAATTGACGATACAGAATAGAGCTTATCAGAGAGCTCTAATAGGGCTTCAGGGGTTGCCGCCAGCGCCCCGAGGATCGACCGGTAGAGAGCGATCCAAATGGGAAGCTGAATGAGCATTGGCAACAGGCAACCCATCGGGTTTACCCCGCTCTCCTTATAGAGCTTCGCTGTCTCCTGCCGTAGCTTCTGTGCGTCCTTGCCGTACTTCTTCTGCAGCTCCTTCATCTTTGGCTGCAATGTGGACATCGCCTTGGTAGAGCGCTGCTGCCTCAAGGTAAGGGGCGTCATCAGCAGGCGCACAATAATGGTCAGGACAATAATCGCGATGCCAAAGTTGTTGAAGAACAAATTGTCTAGCAGGATCAGGAAATTGAGGAACGGGTCGAGCAGGACGAGATTGAAGGCGTCTATAAGCCCATATGTGAATGAAAGGACGACCAGCGCGACGACGACGACGATTAATATGACGCGGTTTCTACTCATTTTCATTTAGGATAACTCTCTAACCTGCTCAATCAAGAGTGGAAACGCTCCATATCTGTCTGCCGTCCAACGCACCCAAAGAGTAGAGTTTGTTATTCTGCTGATCATGAACATAGACCTCGCCGTCCCCAGCATACAGGGGGGATCGCATAGGGCCAAAGTAATCCTCTCCATGGGGGTAAGTCCAAATTTCATTCCCATTGGTGGCATTCAAGGCATGGACCTTACCGTCATTGGAGCCAAAGAAAACCAGCTCACCAAACATGGCGGGGTCACCGCTGACCGGTCCCCCTGTTTCGTAGTCCCATTTTAGCTCCCCACTTTCGGCATCGAGGCCATAAACACGATTATCCAGGCAGCCGACAATGATAGTGTCATCGTAGGCTAACGCCTTACCCCAAAACCAGTCGCCTGCAGCGTAGGGAACAAAGCCTTCTTTCGCCTGCCCTGTGCTTGCGTCAACAGCATGGAATTTGCGGTCGAAGGAGCCAAAATAGATGGTTCCATTATAAATGAGCGGTGTGGCAGTGATGGTCCCTCCTGCTTCGAATTCCCAGACCGGCGTGCCAACAGCGGCATCTATGGCATGGAGTTTATTGTCAAAGGAGCCGACATAAACCACGCCTTCATGAACCAGAGGTGTAGACCAGATCTGGTCCCCGGTGACGTAGGGAGAGTCCCATGCTAGCTTTCCAGTAGCGGTATCAATAGCATAAAGATTACCGTCGGAGGAGCCAATATAGAGGATGCCGTCGGCGACAACCGGGCTGCCCACAATGTTACCCATGACGCCATCGTCGGGATAGTCCCATTCCCCCGCTAACTGTTGGGGGAAAGAATGTCCCGCTATGCGACTCGATGAATTGAGGGCGTAGACCGTGCCATCATAGTCCCCAAAATAGACCGTGCCATTGGCAACAAAAGTAGTGCTGTAGATGGCCGATCCCGCTGCCGCGGAACATGAAAGGAAGCTGCCGCCTTCGTCGGCGCCAAGCCCTGGTTCGCCCTTTGCCGGAAACTGCCACCGCTCCGTCGCATACTTGCCACCGCTTACACTTATTAGAGTATAGCTGATGACCTTGCCCCCGGCGGTACCCACATAGAGGAAATCACCCTCCACCGCAGGTCCTGACCATCCTATAGGCTGTTGGTTTAGCCCAACACACCCCGAAAGGAGCAGACAGCCACCTATAAATAAAGAAAATAAGACAAAAACCTTTGGTTTCATTATAAAAACCTCTTAACGGCGGGAACTAACGGCATCAAGGCACCGGGTCAAACCCTCCGGGATTAAAGGGATGGCAACGGACGAGACGCTTCGCCCCTATGCAAATACCCTTCGCCAGCCCGTACTTCTGAATTGCCTCATAGGTATACTGAGAGCAAGTGGGCATAAAACGGCAGGAGTGAGGTGTCACCTGGGAAATGGTCACCTGATAACCACTGATTAACCCTAAGGCAATCCTCTTCATCTTTCCCCGCTATCTAAAAATTTCGCCCGAGCCAGCAATTCCTCCGTCGCTTTACTCAGGGTATGATAATCGGTTTCAGTAGCCGCCTGGCGGGCGATGAGTACCATATCCCAGCCCCCCTTTATCGGAACTTGCCGTACCACCTCCCGAAGCCGCCGCCTCACCCGATTGCGCACTACCGCCCCTCCCAATCGTTTTCCCACGGCAAACCCACAGCGGCTCGATCCCAAGCTGTTGGGTAATGCCCGCAGAACTACCATATTATTAGCCCAGGACTTGCCGTCAGTGAAAACAGCCTCGAAATCCCTTGTGCTGGCAAGCCGCTCTGTTTTTACCATCAAGTCACCGTGAGCCGCCAGCGGCCCCTAAGCCTCCTCCTCCGCAGCACCTCGCGACCACCTCGAGTGCTCATGCGTGCTAGAAACCCGTGCTTCCGCTTTCTCGGTATCCTCTTCGGTTGATAGGTCCTCTTCGGCATGGTACGATTATACTTCACCCTGATAGGGGTGTCAAACAATTCTTAGTAGACACGCATACCGCGTGAGTTGTATAATATGGTCAGCTTTGTCTCAGGGAGGTAGAAGTGAACCGAGAGGAATTTAAGGTTAGCCGTAGGGATATTCTGGGAAAGAAGGTAAGGTTTCTTCGCAGGGAAGGCTTGACCCCGGTGAACCTCTACGGTCCAAATATCGAATCCCTCCCCCTACAGGTAGAGACATCGCTGCTGAAACGCCTTATTGCTAAGGCAGGCGTGAACGCCCTGATTAACCTTAAAGTCGATTCGGCAAGGAAGCCACGAATGGTGATGATCCGCGATATTAAGCGCGATCCCTTAACCCAGGAACTGCTCCATGTGGACTTTTTCCAGGTAGAGATGACCCATAAGGTAAAGGCTGAGGTACCACTACTCTTCATCGGCGAGGCTCCTGCGGCGAAGAGCAGCCGCGTCATGTTGATCGAGAACTTGACCACGCTCCATTTGGAAGCCCTGCCCGCTGACCTGCCACGAAATATCGAGGTGGACCTCTCCGTGCTTGAAGAGATCGGCCAGGCGATTCATGTGCGGGACATACAGGTAGATGAGGGAGTTGAAGTGCTCACCGAAGCCGGCCACGTGGTGGTCAAGGTAATGGAAGCCCGCGTTGAAGTTGAAGAGGTGGTAGAGGAGGTTGAGGCTGAGGCTGAAGCCGAGGGTGCAGTGGAATCCGAAGAAGCCTAGTGTATAGAGGCCGCTTTAAAAAGAGGTGCAGGATGCTTC
>JAIWEW010000081.1:0-6098 GCA_048632005.1 bacterium | reverse complement strand
ACTGTTGAAAAAGAGGTGCAGGATACTTCCTGCCGGGGGTCTGGGGGTGCCCCCCAGCTTCAAAAGTCTCCCAAGACGGGGGGATATAGGGGGTTGATCAAGACTATTTCAGCATTCTCTATTAATTATTTCTCCTTTTTCACCATTGTTGGCGTAGTATATGCCTCCCACATGAAATCTCTCCTGTATCGCGGTCAGGATCTGCTGGGTCTATTTATCACCCTCGCAATCGACTAGTTTGATAACTGCTACCATCCACAATAGCACAGCAGTTACAGCGATGCCTCTTTTCGGGGAGGCCCATACAAGGTCCAGTAGGGACAAAGAAGAAACGTAAGAGTCACTGGTCATTACAAAAAGGGAAGCTTAGAAGAGTAACTGCAGCCGCAGGTGCCCTTTACCCCGGTATCTTCCATGTATGCTCTACAGCCTAATAACATAGTCAGCATCTATGTTTCATCTCACTTCAGGAGATCTGATTCAATGTCAACCAACCCCTTATCCGACCTAATATTGGATCAGGGACATGACCGGATAATCTTTCAACCTGTGCCTTGCGTTAAGGAATGTCAGTTCAATGAGAAAAGCGATGCCAATAATATGCCCGCCAAGTTTCTCTACAAGTTCGATTGTAGCTGTTACTGTCCCACCTGTTGCCAGGAGATCGTCTATTACCAGTACCTTCTGGCCAGGCAAGATAGCGTCCTTATGCATATGGAGACTATCAACCCCATACTCAAGGGAATACTCGGCACTGATGCATTCGGTGGGAAGTTTCAGCGGCTTTCGCACTGGAATAAAGGCAGCACCCAGATTGTATGCCAGGGGAGCGCCAAGGATGAACCCTCTTGCTTCCGCAGCGACGACAACCTCAACTTCCTTATCATGATAGCTTTCAGTTAAGAGATCGATTAAGTATCTGAAGGCTGCGGCATCTTGAAGCAAAGGGGTAATATCCTTGAAAACGATCCCTTCCTTGGGGAAGTCTGGTACATCACGGATCCTTTCTTCCAGATTCATCGTTATACCCTCCAATCTAGTGTTTCGCTGTATTAACTGCAACCATCCACGATATAGAGATCGGGCAGATTGCGAAACCGCTCATTGTAGTCCAGACCATAGCCTACCACAAACCTGTTGGGGATGGTTAAACCTAGGTACTCGATCGGGACGGGGATTATTCTTCGCGAGGGCTTATCGAAGAGAGCGCATAGTTTTAGTGAGGATGGCCTCTTTTTTCTTAGATAATCCAGGAAATAGCCCATAGTTAGACCCGTATCCACGATGTCCTCGATAACCAGGACATCCCTCCCTTTCACCGGGGTACGCAGCCCCTGTACTACCTTGATATTGGCCGAGCTTACCCTTGCCGAGCCATAGCTTGACAGGCGAACGAAGTCTATCTCCACGGGTATTTCCAGTAGGCGGATGATGTCGGCCATGAAAACGAAGGAGCCCTTCAGTATACCCAGGAGAAGGGGGTATTTCCCCTGATAGTCCCTGCTGATCTCCTGGGCCAGCCTGGCGACCTGTTTCTCTATTTCCTCTTTGGTAAGCAGGATTTCAGATATGAGAGGAGCGTTCATAGCTCTATTTCCTTGATATCCTCAGCTACTATTAGCTTGGGCTCAGTTAGGGCCTGAACGTCCTTAACGGTCCAACCAGGGGCTACCTCTCTTAATAGCAGCCCTTCTGGCGTAACATCGATCACAGCCAGGTCAGTTATTATCAAATTCACACACGCCTCGTCGAAATCGGCGTATACCTTATTTACCACACCTACCACCACTTCAGGATTTCAACCATATTATAGCTCCATCATCGTGATTGTTGGAATACACGCTTATGCGCCAATTATATTTATAGTCTTGGTATTTGTCTAGCTGTTGTTATGGGGAGCCAGCGCTCGCCATAATTACAGCCTTGGAATTATAAATACATGAGGTGACTTGGTAATGGGGTGCTGCGTTACATGCACCGAGGCGGCGAAAACCTCCTCTATGGTTTCCGCAGTTAGCAATGTTTCGGGGTCGCCGTCAGTGAAAATACGACCGTCCTTGAGGAGAATTAATCTATCGAAGTAAATGGCAGCCAGATTGAGGTCGTGTATCGCTGCGATGACCGTAACCCCCTGCTCGCGGTTGAGGCGTTTAACCAGCTCAAGGATCTCCATCTGATGATTGATATCCAGGTGCGCTGTAGGTTCGTCCAGGAGAAGTACTTTGGGTTCTTGAGCTAGAGCCATGGCGAGGATTGCCTTTTGACGCTCCCCGCCGCTGAGTTCATTGAAGAACCGATCCTTCAATGATGCCAGCCCGATGAGCTCGATGGCTTGCTGGACCACACGACGATCCTGTTCCCCCTCATCAGAGAAGAGGCTAAGGAAGGGGGTTCTTCCCAGGAGCACCACCTCCCTCAGGCTAAAGGCAAAGGGCATGCTGAACTGCTGGGGTACCACGGCGACACATTGTGCAACCTGCTTCCTTTTCATCCTGCCTAGTATTGAGCCGTTTAAATGGATATCACCGGCTGTGGGTCGCAGCACGCCGCTCAAGAGCTTGATCAGAGTGGTCTTCCCCGAACCATTGGGCCCCAGGAGAGCTACCATCTCGCCTTCCTGTACCAATAGGTCGATATTGTGTAACACGGGGGTGTTACCGTATGAGAAGTAGACCTGATTAATGTTAATCATTAAAAGGCGTACTCCTTTCTGTGTCGTCTCAACAGGTAGATGAAGAATGGGGCCCCGATGATGGCGGTGATAACCCCTAGTGGGATCTCCCTTGGGGCAAGCAAAGTGCGGGCAAGCAGGTCAGCGAGGACGATGAAGGCAGCGCCAGAAAGTGCTGATGCAGGCAACAGGAGGCGGTGGTCAGCTCCCAGTACCAACCTTACCGCATGGGGAACCACCAGCCCGACGAAGCCAACCAGCCCACTCATAGATACAGCCGCTGCTGTTAGCAATGAGCCCAGGCCAAGGACGAGAAGTTTTTCCCTCTCAACATTAATTCCCAGGTATGCCGCGCCTTCCTCGCCTAAGGAGAGTGCATTAAGGCGAGAGGCTAGGAAGCGAGCAGCGACAATCCCCCCAACTATAAGAGGGGCGATGATGATTATCTGGTTCCACCCGCTTACCGAGATACTTCCCATAAGGAAAGAAAATACGTTCTCGAGAAGCCCCGGTGTGCCGCTTAAGGCCACCATGAAGAAAATGATGGCCGTCAACATAGCGCTTATGGCAAACCCGGCAAGCAGCATGCTCACGATTGGTGTTTTACCCCCCACTCTGGCCAGGTTATACACCAGGAGGACAGCACCCAACGCCCCGAAAAAAGCGGCGATGGATACAAGTCCAAAGCTGAGGAAGACAACGCTTATTGGGAGCATCATGGCAATGGTTGCGCCAAAGGCGGCGCCTGCTGAAGTGCCTATTATATAAGGGTCCGCCATGGGATTCCGCAGCATCCCCTGGAACAGCACTCCCGCTGATGCTAGAGCAGCTCCCACCAGTGCCGAGGCAATGACTCGGGGAAGCCTGATCTGGAACAGGATGGTCTCCGCGCTGGGTGGCCAGGTGGGTGAAAAATGGGAAAGCCCCATCTTATTTAGAGTCATCTTTATTATACTTAGCATAGAGATAGGCACCGCCCCGATAGAAACAGCGATGAGCATGCACAGGAGCAATATCGCACCCAGTGCTACCAGGATCAGCAGTCGGCGATTTTGCTTCAGCCTAGTGGACAATAATCCCCTCGTTGCATATATGGTAAACCGGTGTTATGGATTTTACGCACCGGCGACACCGAAATGTTATAGCGCTCAAGCTACCTTTACTCGAATAATTCGGGGTGGATAATCTTGGCCAGCTCCTCAAGCCCATCAAAGATGCGGGGGCCTGGACGGGAGACAAGGTCCACGTTTATAGGATATATCGACCCATTCTGAACAGCTCTCAATGTTCCCCAGCCCTCACGTGCCATTACATCCTCAGGCGATACCCAGGGGTAATCGCCAAGAATGATCATGTCGGGGTCACTGGTAATGAGATCCTCTAAGCTAAAGGTAGTCCAACCCTCAACTGCGCTCGCAATGTTCTCGCCGGCTGCCAGGGTGATAAGAATGTCGACGAATGTACCACTGCCTGCGGTCCAGGGTAGAAGTGGATTGAAAGCGTCTAGCTCATAGAAGACTGTGGGTGTTGTATTGGCGGAAGCGGTTATTGTACAAGTGGAGACCATGTGAGCCTCCATCCCGTCGATGAGTTCCTCTGCCTCAGTCTCTTTGCCGGTAATCTCGCCCACTAGCTCGATGTCCTGTAAAATATCGTCAATATCATGTGGTTGAAGTATAACTACAGGTATCCCCAGGCCCTCAAGATCATTGACGTAATCTGGAACTGTCTCTCCTACAGCGAAAGCTAGATCGGGATCCAGGCTTACGATGGTCTCCAGGCTAAAACTCGGCCAGGGAGCACCGACCCTTTGTATTTCGCCAGCATCTATTTTAGCTAGCAGCTCTTCAGGATAATCACAGAAATCGGTTACACCCACGACCTTATCACCCAGATCGAGGGCAAACAGAATCTCAGTGTTGCTCGGTGACAGGGAGACAATTCGCTGGGGAATCTCCTCAACTGTTACTGTCCTATCCAGATCATCGATTACCGTTATTGGCCCCGGTTTTGCGGACACAGTCATGTAGCAAATTCTTGTAGCAGTCCCTGCTATACCATCGGCAGCGGTAGCACTAACAATGAAATTCCCTGTTACAGTTGGTGCTATCCAAGTAACTATACTACCCAATCCTGAAATCGTTCCACCGGTAGCTGACCAGGTATAGGTAAGGGTGTCATCATCTGGATCGCTAGCCACGCAGGTTATGACAGAAGTTCCTCCCGGATGTACACTCGAGGGATAGGCCTTAAGGCTGGTAATCTCTGGTTGACTATTAGATAGCGGTGTCGGTGTTGGTGTTGGTGTAGAAGTCGGTGTAGGTATGGGCGTCGACGTGGGTAACAGTGTCGGCGTTGGAGTAGGGGTTGGCGCCGGTGTGGTGGTGCAGGCTGTCATTAGAGTAAGTGCTACGACCAATGAAAACAAAATCATGCCTAGACTTCTCATTGAATCCTCCTCGTAATTTACTTGTAATTTAATTGTTCAATTGCACAATGCATAAAAAATCCCCTCGCTCTGCAGAACGAGGGGATACCCACGCTATATTAGCATGCTTCCCACCCCCTTTTGTCCGCGGAGGTAACAGGAAATCCAG
Organism: bacterium; assembly: GCA_048632005.1. GTDB lineage: Bacteria > Chloroflexota > Dehalococcoidia > E44-bin15 > E44-bin15 > JAAXQM01. Next base: position 830 of record JAIWEW010000081.1, on the reverse strand, counting down.
AGGCTGGCGTTCTGACTTCCCTGAATCAATTCAGGGTAACAGTAGGCGGTACTGCGCCGGATTCTCACCGGCTTGCCGTCCCTTTAAGCCCTTGCTCGCGCTTGGGCACCTCTGGGTCTGTTATTCAGTTTTACGAAAATAAATATATCATAAGCCCGGCTAAAGGTCAACAATGATCTGCCTGATCTCGTTCAGATAGATAGGTGATACTCTAGTGAGATCGCTGAAAAAGAGGTGCAGGATACTTCCTGCCGGGGGTCTGGGGGTGTCCCCCAGCTTTAAAAAAATCCCCCAAGATTGGGGGATTAGGGGGTTGATTGAGACTATTTCAGCAATCTCATTATATTGAGAATGGGGTGGGGTATTGAAATCTAGCGGGTATATGGCGAGGCGAACCAAGATAATATGCACGATAGGTCCAGCTAGCGGTTCAACAACCGTGATTGAGAAGCTTATTGAAGCAGGCATGAATGTCGCCAGGCTTAATCTATCTCATGGTGACCATGACGAGCATGCTCGCTACGTTCAGGAAATAAGGAAGATAAGCCGGCGACTGGGAATCAACGTGGCTGTCCTTATAGACCTGCCGGGATCGAAGTATCGGGTTGGAGGACTGAAAAATGGCCAAGCTGAATTAGAAAAGGGCTCCCATATCGTACTCACCACCCGACAGGTGGAAGGTAATGCTTCGCTGGTACCGGTCAATATCCCGCATCTGCCTCAGGATGTACGTGTTGATGGCATTATACTCCTCGACGACGGTGCAATACAGCTCAGGGTGATATCTAAAGTGGGGACTGAGATAAAATGCCTTGTTAAGGTTGGTGGCA
>JAIWEW010000080.1:0-6133 GCA_048632005.1 bacterium | reverse complement strand
CGGCCGTAGCCTTATTAAGCGAGTCATCGAACGGCTTTCCCTGCTCGGAGATGAGATTATCGTGGTCACATCATCAAGCCACCAGCTCCCCGACCTGGGCGTTAAAATAGTGTTTGACAGCTACCCGGATAAAGGTAACCTGGTAGGTATCTATTCTGGCCTCAAAGAGGTGGAGTCTTCGCATTCCCTGGTAGTAGGCTGCGACATGCCATTCCTGAATATCGCCTTACTTCGTCACATTATGGCACTCTCCACTGGCTACGATGTCGTGATCCCGCGAGTCAATGACGAGGTAGAGCCGCTCCACGCCGTCTATTCGAAGAAATGCCTTGGGCCCATTGAAGCCACGCTGGGCGAAGGGAAGCGCAGGATTGTCGATTTTTTCCCTTCGGTAAGGGTGCGGTACGTTGACAGCGCCGATATCGATAAATTCGACCCGCAGCATCTGAGCTTTTTCAATATCAACTCTGAAGCCGATCTTGAGCGGGCAAGGACACTTCTAGAAAGAGAAGCCCAATGATAAGCGTGGAAGAAGCCCTTGATAAAGTCCTTAGCTACTTCTCAGTGCTGAACTCTGAGGAGAAGCCTATCCTTGAATGTCTGGGTCAGGTACTGGATGAGGACGTTTACTCTGCCATCGATGTCCCCCCGCGAGATAATTCTGCTATGGATGGCTATGCTGTTAGAGCAGAGGATGTTGCCGGCGCAACCACTACATCACCCGTCTACCTCAATGTTATCGGCGAGGTCAAGGCAGGCGATTTACCGAAAGAGGAGGTTAGTACCAACACGGCTCTACGCATTATGACCGGGGCGCCTGTTCCCAATGGCGCTGATAGCGTTGTGCAATTCGAGCATACCGATGAAACCCCACACCTCGAGCGCCCCCCCTTTAGGATAGGCGTGCTCAACCCGGTGACAAAGGGGAAAAACGTTCGTCATGCCGGCGAGGATATCGCTACGGGACAGCTGGTTTTCAATAAGGGAGCGGTGCTTCGCCCTTCGGAGATAGGCGTACTTGCATCACTGGGCAAGGAAACAATCCGGGTAATTCGCCGCCCTGTAATCGCTATTCTTGCTACCGGCGACGAGCTGATAGAGCTGGGGCAGCCTCTCCCCACAGGTAAGATCTATAACAGCAACAGCTTCAGCGCTGCGGCACAGGTACTGCGTTACGGGGGTATCCCCCAGGTTCTGGGTATCGCCAGGGATCGCGTGAAGGATATCGAGGACAAAATAAGAGAGGCTCTGACTGCAGACATGCTTATCACCTCGGGAGGGGTCTCCATGGGTAACTACGACCTGGTGAAGGACGTGCTGGCAAAACAGGGGGAGGTATCATTCTGGACAGTGAGGATGAAGCCCGGCAAACCCCTTGCTTTCGGCATAATTAAGGGGGTGCCCCACCTGGGGTTACCAGGGAACCCGGTGAGCTCTATGATCACCTTTGAGGTCTTCGCCCGACCCGCCATCCTCAAGATGATGGGGAAAATTAATCTATCCAAGCCCACGATCGAAGCGACACTTGAAGGACACATTAAAAACACTGATGGTCGCCGCGTATTCGCCCGTGCAATCGTTAGCAGGGAAGGCGATCGCTACGTTGCCCGCACCACCGGGCCTCAGGGATCGGGAATCCTCACCTCCATGTCCCGCGCCAATGGTCTGGTGATTGTCCCCGAGGACGTTGCGTCAGTCGAGCAAGGTGAGACAGTCAAAGTACTCATGCTTGACTGGAGCGAGGAATAACTATATATAAATGGAGACTACTGAAATAGTTTCAATCAACCCCCTAATCCCCCAATCTCGGGGGACTTGTAAAGCCGGGGGGGGTACCCCCAGACCCCCGGCAGGAAGTATCCTGCACCGGGGTTTTCAGCGGTTTCAAATAAAAAAAGATTTCCAGGAAAGAGAGGTCGTAAAATGCTTCCTATTGTCTCCATAGTGGGCCAGTCACAGTCCGGCAAGACCACGCTGGTGGAACGGCTTATCGGTGAATTCAAGGGGCGGGGATACCGTGTGGCCACGGTAAAGCATGCCTGCAAGGACTTCGATATTGACAGGCAGGGGAAGGACACCTGGCGCTATACCGAGGCGGGCAGTGACGCGGTGGCCATCAGCGCGCCACGGAGGTTGGCCCTGATTAAGCTCCAGGACGGTAATGACTCCATTGATGAGGTAATGCGCCTGCTCGGCGGGGATTTCGACATCATTCTCATAGAGGGATTTCACCAGGCACATGTACCCAAGATCGAGGTTTACCGTAAGGAGCTGAATGAAGGTCTGCGCTGTGACCCCGGGGAGCTAGACGCCATCGTTAGCGACGATACCCTCGATGTTGACGTCCCGCAGTTCTCCGTGGAAGATATATCAGGGATAGCCGATTTTATAAATGAGCGGATCATCGGCAAGGGGGGAGACGATACGTTGCTCTTTGTGAACGGTTCCCCCGTCATACTCAACCAGTTCGCCAATCAGATCTTCGCCAATACCCTGCTGGGCATGGTATCGTCACTTAAGGGGGTAACCGAGGTTAGAAGCCTGGAGGTTGCCGTACGAAAGAAGGGTGTCTAAGACCCTATCCTGAAGTTTCTGTATGTTCCGCTGTACTCCGACCAGTCTACCTCCACCCGCTTCACCGATGCGAAGCGAGGTCCCACCTCTACCTGACCTAATAGTTGCTCCAGTTTCTCCCGGTCTCCCTCAGCTACCACCTCCACCGCATGCTCACGGGAGATATTTCTTACATAGCCGGTAAGCCCCAGTGCCTTGGCGTTGCGCAGCACAAAAGTGCGAAAGTTCACTGCCTGTACCATACCATAGATCATGACGTGCAGCGCTGCCCGTTGTTCCATTCATTAACCCCTTTTTATTGCCACGGAACGTGTCCTCATGCCATCCAGCCTCACCAGCCCGTGCTCGCGTGCCAGATTCACCGCCTCTATAAACTCCTCATTACGCAGAGGGCGGGAAAGCACGGGAATCTTAAAAACACGATTAGCGGGATAGTACTGCGCCATAACGTTCAAATAGGTTTGAGGGGAGATCTCGTCGGCAATGAATCGGACCACACCCTCTGTCCCCGCGATCCCGTTCGGTAAAACGAGGTGCCTGATAAGGAGTCCCCGCCTGGCAACACCCCGCTCGTCTATCTGAAGGTCACCGACCTGGCGGTGCATCTCTTTTACCGCCGCACGGTTCACTGCGGGGTAATCCTTGACGCCAGAAAACCTGCGGGCGTTCATCTCATCGGAATATTTCATATCGGGCATATAAATATCGATAATGCCATCGAGCAGCTTCAGGGTTTCCACTGATTCGTAGCCGCCGCAGTTGTAGACAAGAGGGATTGAGAGCCCTAATCCCGCAGCGATATGTATTGCCTCCATTATCTGCGGGACGACATGTGTTGGAGTAACCAGGTTTATATTGTGGCAGCCCCGCTCTTGAAGGGCGAGCATTATCTTTGCCATCTCTCCAGTGGTTGCCACCTTTCCATCTCCCAACTGGCTGATGGAGTAGTTCTGGCAGAACATGCATCTCATGTTGCAGTGGGTGAAAAAGATCGTCCCCGAGCCATATAGACCTACCAGTGGAGCTTCCTCGCCAAAGTGAGGTCCATAACTTGATACCGAGGACTCTGCGGCGGTTCGACACGTGCCTGTCTCTCCATGGAGGCGATCTACCCGGCAGCGTCGGGGGCAGAGCTGGCAATCACTCAGGACAGCGCGTGCGCGGGCTACACGCTCCTCAAGCTGCCCGCTAACATATAGTTCCTGATAGGCGGCCATTACCCCTCTTCTTCCGTATCCCCCTTCTCTTTCCTAACTTTTTTGACCACCTCAACGGTTGTCGGCGGTTGAATGATCGTTACGATAGGCGTTTGCTTAGCATCCTTTTTGGGTTTCTTGCTCTCCCGATGTCTAAAATCTCGCTTACCCATATCGTTACCTCCGTATAAAAAGCTTATCAGAAGACTGTTATCTTGACAAGGCAAGCTAATTATTGGTACAATCCCCTACTGAGTGCTTCATGTTTCGGCCCCGTGGTGTAGCGGCCTAACACACCGCCCTGTCAAGGCGGAGATCGTGGGTTCAAATCCCATCGGGGTCGCTTTTTTTAACTTTACGACGCCGGGAGGAACCCCTACCCGGGTCTATAAGTCCGTCTTCTAAGCAATTAAACCTACATTGTAATACTAAAAAGGAGCATCGCCTTATGGTCATGGATCAGATAATCACGGCAGCTAGAAAAGAGAAGAGGACATCCCTCACCGAGCTGGAGTCGAAGCAAATCTTGAGAGAGGCGGGGATAAACACTACCGAGATCAGGCTTGCCCGCACCAAGGAGGAGGCAATCGCCCACTCCCGGGAATTCGGTTTCCCGGTGGTCCTCAAAATAGTCTCCCCCGATATCCTGCATAAAACCGACATCGGAGGGGTAAAACTGAATTTGGATAACGAGGCGGATGTGGATAACGCCTACGATGATATCATCTCCGTGGCAAAGAAACACGAGCCTTCGGCGAGTATCCAGGGGGTCTCGGTACAGCCTATGGTAAGACCGGCTACAGAGGTAATCATCGGCATGAACAAGGACCCGCAGTTCGGACCGGTACTTATGTTCGGTCTGGGCGGTATCCTGGTAGAGATACTTAAGGATGTTTCTTTCAGGATCGTACCGCTGACCAGGAGGGATGCCAGGGAGATGATCAGGGAGATAAAAGGATACCCTATCCTTGAGGGCTATCGGGGGCAGGAGCCAGCCGATATAGCCGTTCTGGAGGAGCTACTGCTCAAGGTTTCCGAGTTTGTGGAAAACAGGGAAGAGATAAAGGAACTGGATATCAATCCCATCTTTGCCTACCGCGATAATGCCTTAGCTATCGATGCCCGGGTAATCCTTGAGCCATGAGGAAACCCGTTGAAAGACATCGTTAGACGGCTTGACCGGGCGTTTAACCCCAGCTCCGTGGCTGTGGTGGGGGACAAGATGGAGATGGGCTACATGTGGCTGAGGAGCCTGGCCGACTTTCAGGGAAGGGTCTACTCGGTTCAGGTCGACGAGAAGGAATTACCGGGAATCGCAGCGCTGGGGGTTAAGAACTACTTAAGCCTGCTCGACATACCGGATGAGTTAGATTACGTTATAGTTGCCGTACCTCGCGCCATAGCCCCACATATAGTGCAGCAGTGCATCGATAAGCAGGTTGGCGGGGCAATGCTGTTCACCTCAGGATTCGCAGAATCGGATACCGAAGAAGGTATCGCGCTGCAAAGAACTATTACCGAGATGGCCCGCGAAGCCAACCTTAGCCTTATTGGGCCCAACTGCGTTGGCATTTTCAATCCAAAAATCGGTCTCCGGCACAGCATCGATCAGCACTGCAGCGATGGCGGCAATGTAGGTTTCATCTCCCAGAGTGGCACCCATGCCACCTTCTTCACCCTGGTAGGAGAGGTCAACGGGATCAACATCTCCAAATCAGTTAGCTATGGAAACGCCGCAGTTCTAGACGCCACAGACTACCTCGATTATCTCGGTGAGGATGAGGATACGAGGATAATTGGCATGTATATCGAAGGTGTCAAGAACGGGAGACAATTCTTTTCCTCCCTGAGAGAGGTAGCCCGGTATAAACCGGTGCTTATCTGGAAGGGGGGAGTGACTGATGAGGGTACAAGAGCCACAGCGTCACACACCGCCTCTTTAGCCGGGCCACCGCTACTTTGGGATGCCCTCATTAAGCAATGCGGGGCTATCAAGGTAGACAGCATGGATGACATGATCGACACGATAGAGGCATTGCTTTATGTCAAGCCGACCACCGGGAACAGGGTGGGGCTGGCCGCTATGACCGGGGGGCAATCCGTTGTTATCACCGATACCTTTGTCAGGGCAGGATTTGAGGTTCCGCTGCTCACCGAACGGTCTTACAAAGAATTTGCCTCCTTCTTCAATACTATTGGCTCAAGCTACCGTAATCCCCTCGATATTAGCTCCAATCTCCCCCACCTGGACCGCATTATACGATGTCTCGATATCCTCAGTAATGATGAAAGGATCGATACGGTCGTTCTGGATCTCCCCCTGGTTTTCCTGACACGCATCTCGTGGCATATCTCCGGATTTT
>JAIWEW010000079.1:0-6149 GCA_048632005.1 bacterium | reverse complement strand
CTGGCAAGTCACTACCTTTAATATCTGTAATCAAGTTGCCAAAGTGGTCAACATACAGAATATGGCCGACCAAGTTGCCTTGTAAGTCAAACGATGGCTTAGGTATAGGAACGACGTGAAGGGAAGTGATTTTCTCTCCAAATTCGTAAAGTGATATACCCAGAGAAAGTCCAGCAGCAACTGGGGCGAAAATGTCTCTCCCATGAAAGGTGGAACTGACTGGATGTCGCCAGAAACGGGGATCAGTGATAGCCGCAGCTTCAAGCCCTTTCTTAAGCTTTACTTCTCCAAGGCCTTGGGAATATTGAAGCGAAGAGCCTTCGGGAGAAAACCCATTAATTATGTAGCTGAGGATGCCATTATCAGGGGCAACGAAGAATGCCGAAGACGTTTTCAGGATTATCCCCTGGCGCTCACTGCCTACGCCGGGGTCGACGATAGCCATGTGAACGGTTTGATCGGGGAAATAACGGTAGGCCACGTTGAGAAGGAAAGCAGCCTGAAGAACGTTTTGCGACTCAATAGAGTGACTGATGTCTATGATATTAGCTTCAGGGTTAATGCCTAAGATGACACCCTTCATAATGGCAACATAGGCCTCATCAGTACCAAAATCGGTGGTCAGGGTTATTACTGGATTCATTATCGATTATGAGGCACTCATGACGATTATTACTGCAAAGATGACAAAAATGACAGACAGGATGATGGTGAGTCTAAGCAGGGTTTTTTCCATGCCTCGTCGCGTTCGATATACAGATTCGGATTGTCCAAAGATACCCCCTAGTCCTCCACCGTGCAATTGAAATAGGATGGTAGCAGTTAAAGCTACAGCTACTAATATCTGAGCGATGAGAAGATAAGTAGGCAATTTATTTTCCTCCTAGCTCTTGTATCAGGATTTCCCTTACCATTGCAGGGTTGGCTCTTCCCTTGGTAGCCTTCATTACCTGCCCTATAATAAAGGTCAGAGCTTGCTGTTTACCAGAGGCATAATCTAATACCGCCTCAGCGTTATCGGCTATCACTTGCTTTATCACCCCCATTATCTCAGTGGCATCGGTAATCTGGCTGAGCTTTTTTCCCGCCACAATATCGCTGGCTCTTCTGCCACTGTGAAACATGTCCTCAAATACTGCTTTGGTAGCTGGCCCGCTAATGGTTCCATTATCTACCAGGACGAGCATTTCTGCCAAGTATTCTGGGCTTACTTTGGCATTTTCAATCTCAGTGTTAGTAGCATTAAGCAATCGGCTGAAGTCCCCCAGAAGCCAATTGCTTAGCATCTTTGCCTTACTATGATGCATCAATCTAAGGCAATTCTCAAAATAGTCAGCCAGCGCCTTAGGATTAGTCAAGATATTAGCGTCGTATAAAGGCAAACCATATTGTGTCATAAATCGGTCTCTCCGTGCTTCCGGTAATTCAGGAAGTTTCGCATTGATCTCGTCTACCCATGCTCTGTCAAAAGCTAAGGGTGGCAAATCAGGTTCAGGGAAATATCGGTAATCGTTGGCATACTCCTTAGTTCTTTGGGTGTGGGTTACGCCCTTCTCCTCTATCCAGCCTCTAGTCTCTTGTACAAGCTCTCCGCCTTCTTCACGTACCTCTCTTTGCCGCTTGGATTCATATTCCATAGCTTGATAAACCGCCTTGAAGCTGTTCACATTCTTAACTTCTACTTTGGGCAAAAACTCCTTGCTACCCAGTGGGCGAATGCTTATATTGGCATCACACCTGAAGCTGCCCTCTTCCATATTGCCGGTAGATACTCCTAGATAACGTAAGACATCGCGTAATTTAGTGAGGTAATGGCGGGCCTCTTCAGGGGAGCTGATTTCAGGCTCGCTGACTACCTCCATCAACGGCACTCCAGAACGATTGACATCTATCAGGCTGTGATCTCCTCTGTGCCACAACTTAGCTACATCCTCTTCGAGATGCACTCTGGTGATATTGATTCTCTTCTTAGTGCTGTTGCTATCAATAGTTAGCCAGCCCTGTTTGCCGATAGGGGCGTCATACTGAGAGATCTGGTAGCCCTTCATCAAGTCGGGGTAACTATAGTTCTTGCGGTCAAATCTGGCGTATTCGGGGATCGTGCAGTTCAGGGCCAGAGCAGTCATCGTTGTATACTCAATAGCCTTCTCGTTGATGACAGGGAGGGTGCCGGGCATGCCCAGGCAAATGGGACAGACATGAGTGTTGGGGGGGGCGCTGGCATAGTGGGTGCTACAGCCACAGAACATCTTACTGCTGGTTAGTAACTGAGCATGGACCTCGAGGCCGATTATGATCTGACAGGGCATAGCTTCCGTTCAGTATAGCAGTGTTATCAGGCAGGAGCAAGGAGCGATTGGATTGACCGGTAAGCTGGGTGTTGCTAAAATTGAACCAGGGGATATAGCTCAGCTGGGAGAGCGCTGCGTTCGCATCGCAGAGGTCGGGGGTTCGAATCCCCCTATCTCCACCAAAGATTGCAGTCAGGGGCACTGTTCGACAATTGCAAGTGGGCCCCTGTAGCTCAGAGGATAGAGCAGCGGTTTCCTAAACCGCGTGTCGGGTGTTCGAGTCACCCCAGGGGTACCATTTCCGCATATAGTGGTTGGCTGCGTGGCTTGCACAAGATGCAGGGCACGTAGTTTTTTATGTCACGTATAAACTGCGGGTCGTTGCATGATCAATAAGGGGGCAAAACTGCGTCACTGTTAGATCAATATTTGGTCAATTATTTTTGACCCCGGTAGGGCGTGATCTGGGAGGAAAAGATAAGTTGAAATAATATAAATGTGTGCTAAAATAGGCCAAAAGGTGTCATCAAAATGTTTCTTGGCAATACTCCTACAAGAGTAAACTTCGTTATCTGCATGATGGGCTTCCTTCTTGGAAGCCGAAACGGAAGGAATTCTAGACATGCGGAAGTATGGGGTGTTGGGTGGAATGTTATGAACCTTATTAGGAGTGCTTGTTCATGGTGTAAACGCCTGTTTGTTGGCACGAATTATCTAGAGCCAGTTGAGAAGCTATCGAGCGTTGATTAGCCCGCTGCAACATAGCTAACAGCACTACTTTTTTTTCGCACACCAGCGGTGAAGAGAGTATAATGAAGGCTTTTTACAGGTTAATACTAGTAATCGTTGTCGTGAGTCTAGTAGCATTGCTAATTCATGCTTGGGTTGCGTGGGCTACCGACCAAAGACCAGTCACCGAGACGAGGTTAATTCACTACACTGGACCAGCAGGCGCTATGCACCGGGGCGCCGATTACGACAGCCCAGCCAGTGTCCAGGAGAACGCTTGGGCTGTAGTCTTAGATGGCTCAGGGAATATTTATGTTACTGGCGAAAGCGATGGTAGTAGCACCAGCCTCGACTACGCAATAAGAGCGAATAGTCAAACTGACCCTAATACCCCAGTTGGGTCGGACGTCACCGTCCTATTATCAGATGCGGTTGTGAACTTCGCTACAGTTGTGGCGGAAGGTACCACAACTGTAGTATGGTCAGCAGATAACCCAGCAGGTCTCACGCCACCCAATTCCTGCGCATCGGGACTCTTCATAGACATCATCACCACTGCAACCTACGGCAGCAACGTAACTGTAGGCATACGCTACAATGAGTCTACCGCCCCAAACGAAAACGATTTAAGGCTCTTCCACTGGACTGGTACCGACTGGGAGGATGCCACAATCTGGATGGATACTGCTAACAACATCGTCTATGGTGAAGTATCTTCACTGTCTTGGTTCTTCATAGGAGGGCAATGGGTGTGGGAAGAGGACACCGTGGATGCACTTGCCTCGATTGTTGCCGGAGGGCTATTTCTGTTCGAAAGTTTATCGGACGTGTGGGTTGTTGATAGCGTTCAAGCCTCTAGTAATTGCCATATGGATGAAACAGTCGTTCTTGAAGTAACGGACTGTGGTAATGAGCTGTGGCCAACAATAGAGTGGATTATGATGGATAGCATTATTAGCTGGAAATATTGGCTACCTCCGCTGGTGGATGTAGTTGGGGCTCTTAGTTTTACTTACATCACTCCTGGCTAAACCTGCTTCGGCTGAAACTCACAAGGGGTGGTTAATGGCCCTATACACAAATACCTACGATAACTACCCCTATTAGTATTACAGCAGTCGTTGGAGCGGTTATTCCCGGCTACACAAATCCGCAGAGGGTTCCTGGCTTCGAGTTGTTGATCAAATTATCCGTACTCATCCTGGTGACTAAAGATATATGCTCAAGTTACAAACCCTTACTCTATTGGCAATTTATGCGGTACTTCTCTCTACAAGCATTGCTTATGCTGATGACACTGTTTGCCGGTTCGCAGGCAATGTAGAGTTAGACGGTGCCAGTGTTACTGGTGGCACCCGCATTACAGCCGTAATTGAAGGAGACGAATATCATACTCATACACCAATTGAATACGGCCATTCAACGTATTACCTCACGATACAGCCACCAGAGGGCAAGCACTACTCTGATGGGACAGAGATAATCTTTGAAATAGATGGCTATACTGCGGAGCAGACTGGTAACTTCAAATCAGGGGCTATAGTATGGTTGGACCTCACAGCGTCCACCAGCAACCAAGCAGCGGCATTACAGGCGCAGGAGTCCCCTAGCTTGCCAGCATCATCATCGCAGGTATGGCCGATTATCGGCTTAGTCATTGGATTGTTGCTAGCAACTATCCTAGTATATTACGTTGTGGTTCTTCGACGAATTATAAGAAAAGGGTTCCCTGGTCGGAATCGACAGCCATAGTTACTACAGTCAACGCATACACGAACTCGCTGATGGTAATGTTGTCGCCGAGTAGCCTCTATAGCGTTTGCAAACTAACCGCGCCCTTGGCGACTCTAACCCAGGTAGCCTATGGGAGCGCACCATATGCCGAATTGCTCTGGATTCCAGATGTTAATTAATGCTTGTTAGAAGATAGTTTTGCTTAGACCCCCGTAAGCTGAAAAGGTAATCCTGCTAAAACCTAAGTCTCTTTCTGGCTGCCTCTAAAAGCTCATCTCTGAACTTGGGATGCGCGATCTCGATAAGAGCCAGGGCGCGCTCTACTTCATCCAGTGGTGTAAGGTTGGCAATCCCCCACTCAGTGATTACATACTGCGCGTAATGCCTGGGCACGGTCACCCGCGCTCCCTCCGTCAGGTAAGGCACGATGCGTGATACCGTCCCACCCTTGGCAGTGCTGGGCAGGGTGTTGATCGCCTTTCCTCCCTTGGCCCAGTAAGCGCCGATCACAAAGTCGAGCTGTCCGCCCGTTCCGGAGCGCATATTATCGCCGTAAGACTCCGAGCAGATGGTCCCCACAAGGTCAACCTCAACAGCGCCGTTAATGGCCACCAGGTTCTTCTCCTTGACCAGCAAGGGAATCGAGTTGCAATATGAAGCAGAATAGAACTCGACCATGGGATTGTTGCCCAGGAAGTCGTAAAGCTCCTGGTCGCCAAAGGCAAATGCCAGGATGATCTTGTTCGGATGCGTCTGTTTATATTTACAGGTGACGGTGCCCTGCTCCACAAGCTGGCGGGTGCCCATGGGAGCCATCTCAGTGTGAATGCCCAGGTCCTTGAGATCGCTTTCCGCAATGAGCTTGGATATCTGTCCGGGAACCGCGCCAATTCCTACCTGAAGGCAATCCCTGTCCTTGAGCAGGCTTACCACGTTCTCCGCAATCTTTTTATCTATCTCTGACGGCGCGGGCAGCGGAGGCGCAAACATAGGTTCGTCCGTCTCAACGAACTTATCGAACCGGCTGATGTGGTAGTGCGAATTGCCGTAGGTCCTCGGCATCTGCGGGTTGACCTCGCCGATAAACCAGTCGTCCTGGCCGGCCTGATCAATAATGTCTGGCGTATAGAACAGATCAAGGCCGAGCGATATATACCCGTGGTCGTCCGGAGGGCTGACCTGTGTGATCATGCCCTGCCTGCGCGGATCGATTTCTCGCCGCTTCTCTGCCATATAGCCTACGCTGGAGCTTTGGACCGGAATGTATGTTGAAACGCCCTCCGTATGCTGACCCATGGTAAGCTGGGAATAAAAGCCGCACATCAACCTGAAGGGTCCACTGCACTCAGGTGTGAAAATCTTGTACGGATGAAAACTGAGAGCCGATATAAACTG
>JAIWEW010000078.1:0-6258 GCA_048632005.1 bacterium | reverse complement strand
GTAGGAGGCCTGTTCTGTGCCGCGGTGCTAGCAGCATGTGTCAAGTTCGGGTTGGGATCAGGTTTCGTTGAGGGTTCCGGCATCGCTACATTACTGCTAGATTGGTTACCCGCAGTGCTTGTCCTGCTTCCCGGCGAGTTCGGCGACGCGGTGCGAGACTTCTTCCAGTAATGTGACTTTTTTTATCTATGAGACTGTTAAAAAAGATGTGCAGGATACTTCCAGCCAAGGGTCTGGGGGTGTCCTCCCCCGGCTTTAGAAAAGCCCCCCCCCAAGATTGGGGGATTAGGAGGTTGATTGAGACTACCTCAGCAATCTCTCTATAATTGACAGTATAAAATAGGCTAATGTTATTTATCTCACCTGCTAAGGGACACAATGTCAGATAAACCCGGTTGGCTTTATATCCCGGAATGGCTTCTTAGTGACACCTGGCATTTTCCCTATGCCTACAGTACCTTCCGTAAATACATTCCCCAAGACTCACTGGTCCTGGAGGTTGGCTTTGGCAGCGGTAGAATCCTCACCCGAATCGCCAGTGATAAACATTGTAAATGTGTTGGGGTTGATGTGGTAGATGGCGCCTTTCCTTCACTCTCCTTCTTCTCCCAGCAACATGGGGTAAAGGTTGAGGCGATCAAGGGAGATGGTTTCTCCCTCCCCTTCAAGGATAAGAGCTTCGATGTAGTCTACTCAGAGGGGGTGATCGAGCACTTCCCCACAGATTACGCTATGGCGATGGTTAAGGAGCACGCTCGTGTTTGCCGACCGGGGGGGCTGGTACTCGTGTCTGTGCCCAATAAATTCGCTTTAGTTCATTCTCTGACAAAGCGCCTACTGGGCAAGAAGTTTCTCTTCTACCCTGAAAATAGCCTCTCCACCTTCGAGCTTTCTTCGTTAATGACGAAGGCAGGTCTGACTATTGCCATGAGGGATGGTTTTGCTTTCGGCTGCCAATTCTATATGTTTCAGGCTTTTTTCCTCGATCAGACCTCCTCGGCAATATTGAAGGGGATCGGAATGAGATTCCTTAACCTGTTTCGAAAAACAAGCCTTTACCACTTTGAGAATCCACGGGTGAATTCTCTAATTGGCTTTCAGACCCTGGTTATGGGGCGCCCGAAATATTAGCGTAGAAATTAATACGTGCCCGCGGCAGGTTCCTCACCTGGGTGAAGTTTGCGCCACTTTTCCAGGAGTTGCTCCTTCGTTTCGCTTCTACCTGGGTCGGGTGTGCAGCAATCGTCTATTGGGCATACCTCTTTACAGCGCGGTCCGTCGGCGATACCGACACACTCGGTGCATTTGTCCCCGTCGATTACATAAGTTGTATCGCCCTCGCTAATAGCCTCATTCTTACATTCCGCCTCGCAAGCACCGCAACTTATGCACTCATCTGTAATTCTATAGGACACCTTTCATACCTCCTTATACTTTTATATATATATATATTGTATACGTCGGGATCGTTATATCCTTCCGAGCTGATCACCTCCTCAGCGATATTTTTCCTTTAGGGCATCAATCACATGCTCGGGAACCAGCCCATCGATGCAGCCCCCCAGCTTGGCGGCCTCCTTGAGCAGACTTGAGCTGACGAATTCGAACTCCAGTCTGGTCATGAAGCAAACCAGTTCTATTTCTGGTGCGAGCTTCTGGTTCATGAGAGCCATCTCGAATTCGCGTTCGAAATCCGAGATCATTCTCAGGCCACGCACCATAGCACTGGCCTTATTCTTTCGGGCAAACTCTACAGTTAGCCCACTATAGTATTCTACCCGAATGTTAGGAACGTGAGCCAACGCCTTTTTCATCAACCCCACTCTCTCCTCAACAGTGAATAGCAGAGCCTTTGGAGGATCATCGTACACTGCCACAATCAGCTGCTCGAAAAGCGCCGCTGCTCTCTCCGCAATATCAACATGTCCCATAGTTACCGGATCGAAACTTCCTGGATAAATGGCAAGGGTCACTATAAATCCTCCTACTGATATACCGAGATACAGGTTTCGCCGTGCCGGCGCTCCTTAGCAAGTTGCATGTTTCCATAGGTTGCACTTAGCGGAAGGCGGTAAGAGTGCTCTACTGCGATGGTGGTACCTGCCCCGACTAAGCATGAAATTGCTAGTTGCTCGAGGGTTTCAATAACACCGCTTTCTCGATAAGGTGGCCCCATTACTACAATGCCATATTTCCTTGTAAGGACAGAAATTGCCTTTAATGCACTTGAGTTGTAGACATGAGCTTGCGCGGCCATTCCGATTCGTGCCAGGTTCTCCTTAATAGTAGCGCAACACCTGGGATTTTGCTCCACGAAATCAGCCCATCCCGCACCACGGCTCAGCGCCTCAAGTCCTAAGGATCCAGTACCTGCATAGATGTCAAGCACGCAAGACCAGTCAGTGGCCATCGATTCCAATATTGAGAAAAGCGCTCCTCGAATTAATTCCGAGGTGGGACGGAGGGAAACACCTTTTGGCGATTTAATAACTTGACCTTTCGCCTTGCCTGCAATAATGCGCATTACGGGTATTAGACAAATTCCACCCCTTCCACTGTCCAGCGATTATTATACTATGGAGGACACTACCCTCGTCAAGTGCTATGAAATGACCAGCGCTTAAATTAGAGATGAGAAGCTATGTATCCGACAAGGTCACCTACCGTTAGCTCGACCAAGAAGGGCAGCCATAACCACCTATTATCCACTGGAGTATACCTCCAAACAGAACAATACCCAATTCGTTCGACAATAGTTGTATAGAGCCTCATACAAAAAGGTCTTTACAAATAGGTTAAAAGCCTGTATAATAAGCGAACTTATAGAGGTTCGTGACTGAGGGTCGTCGACCTTCAGTCTTTTTTAGTAGCGGAGGAAGGTGGTCAAGGAGGACTTAGGATGACTGAAAAGGAAATTTTCCTCACCGCGGAAGGTCTGGCAAAGCTCAATGAGGAGCTAGAGCATCTTATTTCTGTGCGCCGTCCAGAGGTGGCGGAGAAAATTCAGCGGGCGAAAGAATTACGTAGCTCTGTGAGTTCACCCGAGTATGAGGAGGCTAAAGACGAGCAAGGCTTCGTTGAGGGCAGGATCCTCGAAATCGATCGAATTATCAAGAGCGCAAAAATCATCCATCACGATGATATTAATGTGGATTTCGTTGAAGTAGGAAATGAAGTAAGGGTTCAACTTCAAGATGGCAGTGAAGAACACTATACCATAGTAGGTAGTGCCGAGGCTAACCCCGGCGAGTGGAGGATCTCTAATGAGTCGCCAATGGGTCAAGCATTGTTGGGCAAGCGAGTGGGCGACGATGTGGAGGTTGAGGCACCAGCAGGGCAGCTCAAGTTTAGGATCCTGGAGATCAAGTAGTGGCTCGCATCGATGGCATTACGGAGCAGCGCCGCGAGAAGCTCCGTAAAATACGCAGTCTAGGTATCGACCCCTTCCCCCATCGTTACCACCGCAGTCACACTAACAAGGAAGCTATAGCCCTCTTCCAGCGAGATGATTGTGCACCCCATGTAAGCCTTGCAGGTCGTATCATGGCGTACCGTACCATGGGAAAGGCGACCTTCATTGATGTCCGCGATTCTTCGGGAAAGATCCAGGCCTATTTCCGCAGCAACCTCCTCGGGGATAAATATGAGCTACTCAAGGAGTTTGACATCGGGGATATTATCGGAATGAGTGGCGAGATTTTCAGGACACATAGCGGAGAAGTGACCTTAAAGGTCAACGATTTCGCTATGCTGTCTAAGTCACTCCAACCCCTGCCCGAAAAGTGGCACGGGCTAACCGATGTCGAGAAACGCTATCGGCAGCGCTATCTCGACCTCATATCCAGTGAAGAGGTCCATCGGATATTTACGGTGCGCAGCAGGGCCATTGCTGCGATAAGGCGCTTTCTCAACGGGCGAGGTTTTATCGAGGTGGAGACGCCGGTGCTCCATCCCGCGGCAGGTGGAGCTTTAGCTCGTCCCTTTACCACCCATCATCACGCTTTAGACCAGAACCTGTACTTACGCATCGCTACCGAGCTATACTTGAAACGGCTCGTTATCGGCGGCTTCGATAAGGTCTATGAGATAGGTCGTATCTTTAGAAATGAGGGCATCTCCACAAAGCACAACCCGGAATTTACTATGCTGGAGAGCTATGAGGCCTATGCCGACTATAACAATGTGATGGCAATGACAGAGGAAATGGTATCCTACGTTACTAAGAACGTTCTGCGCAAAACTAAGGTCAGTTTTGCCGGTACTACTATTGATTTCACTCCTCCTTGGCGTCGTGTCACGCTGCGGGATGCTGTCAGGGAACAGTGCAAAATCGATTTTCTTGAACATACTGATTATCATTCACTTCGTGACGCAATTCAGCATCACAGATTGAAGGTAGACGATAGCCCGAGCTGGGGCAAACTCCTCGACAAGCTTATCTCCACCTATGTAGAGCCTCACCTGATCCAACCTACTTTCATCATGGATTATCCGGTTGAGCTCTCGCCCCTAGCGAAGCGAAATCCAGACGATGAACGGTTGGTAGAGAGGTTCGAGGCCTTTGCCGGAGGGATGGAGATCGCCAACGCCTTTACCGAGCTCAACGACCCCATAGAGCAACGGGAGCGCTTCCAAGAGCAGGAGAAGCTACGAGCTCTCCTTGGCGATGAGGAAGCTGAGAGGGTAGATGAGGATTTTCTTCTAGCACTGGAGTACGGCATGCCGCCAACGGGAGGTCTTGGGGTGGGCATCGACCGACTGGTAATGCTGCTTACCAACCAGCAATCGATAAGAGAGGTTATCCTCTTTCCACAGTTACGTACCAAACAGGTAGGATGATTTATGCTCAGCCTACAGTTTATCCGTGAAAATCCTGAACTGGTTCGTGAGGCGCTCCAGAAGCGGCAGTCAGGTGAGTCTATCGATGATGTCCTCGCTTTTGACGAGCAGCGCCGCAGCCTGCTTACTGATGTAGAGTCACTCAAGGCACGGCGAAACGAGGTGAGCAAACAAATCGGAAAAACCGGCGAGAAGCCACCCCAACTCATTGAGGAGATGCGCCATATGGGTGATCGAATCAAGGCCCTTGATGAGCAGATAGGGACAATCGAAGGACAGCTTAACGACCGTCTCCTCCGCGTGCCCAATATACCCCACGCCAGCGTTCCTGTAGGCAAAGATGAAAGCGATAATGTGGAAGTACGGAAATGGGGGGAAGTCAGGGAATTTAATTTCACACCCATACCACACTGGGAACTGGGAGAATCTCTTGACATTATAGACTTTGAGCGGGGTGCTAAGCTCTCGGGCACCCGCTTCTATATCCTGAAAGGACTAGGGTCTCACCTCCAGCGAGCCCTGATCTCCTTTATGTTAGATCTCCATACCGGAGAGCATGGCTACACCGAGATATACCCCCCCTTTATGGTAAAACGGCAATGTATGGTAGGTTCAGGAAACTTACCCAAGTTTGCCGACAACCTTTACCATGACGAGGAGGATGATTTCTGGTTTGTACCCACAGCGGAGGTGCCGCTGACCAACCTTCACCGTGACGAAATTCTTACCCATGACACTCTTCCCCTATATTATGTAGCCTATACTCCATGTTTTCGCCGCGAGAAGATGTCAGCGGGCAAGGATACAAGAGGGATTAAACGGGGGCATCAATTCGACAAAGTGGAGCTTTACAAATTCGTTACACCCCATTCTTCTAACGAGGAACTGGAGAAATTGACATGGGATGTTGAGGAAGTATGCCGCAGGCTAAATATCCCCTATCGGGTAATCCAACTTTGCACCGGCGATCTTGGTTTTGTCGCCGCTAAATCCTACGACATCGAGATGTGGGCCCCAGGCTGCGGTGAGTGGCTTGAGGTCAGTTCCTGCTCTAATTGCGGCGATTTTCAAGCACGGCGCGCCAATATCCGCTTTCGCCCTGAGAATGGCAACAAGCTTCAGTTTGTCCACACCTTAAATGGCTCAGGCCTGGCGCTACCCCGCGTCCTTATCTCTCTATTAGAGAACTGTCAGCAGGCCGATGGAAGCATAGTAATACCCGAGGCACTCCACCCGTACACCGGATTTGAGGTTATTAAATAGCGACTGTATACTATCATGGGAGGGGTCGTCAGGCAGCGCTGCCGCAGCCGCCAGCCCCGGGGCGAAGCCCCATCGGGCAAGGCAAGGCTACGCTGCCGCTATGTTGTAGCTATATAGAGGATTATAAGATATGCGTTAATAAAACCCTAACACCGA
>JAIWEW010000077.1:0-6279 GCA_048632005.1 bacterium | reverse complement strand
AAGGCAAGGGTAACAAGTTTGGTAGTGGTCTGTGCTAAGCTATTTTCAGAATAGTATTGCCTCTTACTTTGACCCGTATATTTTCACTTCTCATACCACCACCAATGGTCTAGGCCAAACCGCTCTTCTTAGCTTTGGCCGCCGCTTTGCTATAACCTCTAATGATATCATGCCTGCGTAACACCCCTAAAAGCCGGAGGGGATCGTCTCTCGCCACTACAGGGATCCGCCCTACATCTATAGTTCCCAGCCTCAATAGGATATCATGTACGCTCTGGTCTGGGTAAGCGGTAACAGGGTTTCTGGTAGCAATATCACTAACCTTTAGATCGGGATTCTCCTTTAGCAAACCTTCCTCTACATCGCTTACGGTGACCATTCCATAGAAGTGACCCTCCTCATCGGTAACAGGGAAGCCATGATGCCCTGACCTCTTTAGCTTGTGTGACAGCTCGATGATGGGCATCTCCATAGAAACAGTGGGGTAATTGCTGGTCATTACCTCGCCGATAGTGACGAACATAAGTGGGTCCATCTCCCCCTCTATAATCTTGACGCCCTTTCTTCGCAGCTTAAGCGTGTAAATAGAATCTGGGCTTAGCCGCCGCGCAATTTGTGTACTTGTGATTACTGCCAGCATTAACGGCAGGATAATCGGGTAGTCTCGAGTCATCTCGAAGAGGATGAGGATTGCAGTAATAGGAGCATGAGCCACGGCGGCAAATACTGCTGCCATACCCACTAACCCGAAGGCCCCGGGTTCGGTAGCTACTGTGGGAAACAATGCGTTAGCTCCGCTGCCAAAGGCTGCGCCGAGCATGGCTCCAATGAAGAGGGAGGGGGCAAATACGCCACCGCTGCCGCCGCTCCCTAGGGTTAAAGAGGTAGCAACTATCTTGAGGAGGCATAGCCCGATAAGCAGGCCAACTGCAAAACCACCTAGAAGTGCGGTTTCTATGGCTTCATAGCCTACGCCGAAAACCTGGGGGTAGAAAAACCCGATCAGGCCGACGACGAGCCCACCAAAGACAGGCTTCAAATAATTAGGGAAGTGCCATGTATCGAACAGGTCTTCGCTTCGATAAAGGGCTGTGATGAAACCTTTGGCGATGAAGGCAGCCACGACACCGAGGACAATATAGAGAGGCAATTCCCAACCACTAGACCATGTGTACTCCGGTATCATAGTGAAGGTGGGGCTATTGCCCCAGAAGGCATAAGAGATCGCGGTAGCGGTGATGGCACTGAGACCAACGAGGATGAAGTTGCGAGGGGTAAAGCGGCGCAGGATCAGCTCCAGCGAGAAGAATATACCGGCGAGAGGGGCATTAAAGGTGCCGGCGATACCCCCGGCTGCTCCGCAAGCAACGAGCAGCTTTACCCAGTCCTCTGGCAATCGGAACCATTGTCCTACGGTTGACCCTATGGTAGCGCCGATCTGGATAATAGGACCCTCACGGCCGGCGGAACCGCCACTCCCAATGCAG
The DNA here is from genome assembly GCA_048632005.1 of bacterium. Lineage (GTDB taxonomy): Bacteria > Chloroflexota > Dehalococcoidia > E44-bin15 > E44-bin15 > JAAXQM01. Next base: position 4,792 of record JAIWEW010000077.1, on the reverse strand, counting down.
ATCGCTGAGGCTAATGCTTTAACTACTGCCACACGCGATCTTATACGTCCCCCGTGGCTATTAACTGCCAGCATCACTTCGGGGACGCCATGACCTTTTGCCTCACGAGCCAGGAAGTAGATAAGGAGTCCGACTATCAGCCCGCCTAGAGCAGGGAGAATTATCACATAATATTTTCCTAAAAAGCCAAAGGCTGTCTCACCGCCTTCGAAGAAGAGCGTGGTGAATCCTGAGACCATCCATCGAAAAAGCACCGCCCCCAATCCAGAGGCCAGCCCTATCAGAATGATCAGTATGATCCCTCTGGTCATCTCCGAGGTGCGCCATAACTCGGGGATCTGACGCAACCTGGCTCCGAAAGGGAAACTCAATCTGTTACTACCTCCTCAAGTAGGCTCTCCACACCTGGCGGCGGTGTGCTGTCTCGCAATTTGGCGTGGCTGATGCTTCTCATAAAGATTGAACGTGTTCGTGAAACTGGGTATTACGGCCGCCAGGATGAAAACAATGGCAAACAGGAAAGAATTGGAAATCAGTACTACTGTTGATTGAGTACAGGTGACATGCCGCTGGTACTCTTTTTCTTACTAACTTCGGCTACGATTATAACACATTAACCACTGTTATTAGCATTATGGGTTGCTGTTACGACGTACATTCCATGCAGCAATGTATTTGCCATCAACGAGAACTTCCATTGCACTTTCTTGGTTGATAGGAGAATATGGAAACCCTTTCTGAGCCATCAAGAGCAAGCGGGGTACACACACTTGACAAAGGTAATAAAAAAGTAGAAAATTAAAGTAGTTAGCACTCTCGGGTTGCGAGTGCTAATGATCGAGGAGCCATGTTAACAGAGCGACAGGGGAACATACTCAGAATTATCGTTAGAGAGTATATATCTCAAGCGAGCCCTGTTGGGTCAGTGGCGATAGCCCGCCGATATGGTATCGGTGTAAGCTCAGCCACGATCCGCAATGAGATGGCACGACTTGAAGAGGGCGGCTACATAATACGCCCCCATATTTCCGGTGGTGGTATTCCCTCGGATAAAGGCTATCGATACTATGTGGAATCTCTAGTTCAGGAGGAAATCCCCCTGAATGAGCAGCGCATGCTCTCCCATCTCTTTCATCAGGTGGAGCAGGAGCTAGCGGAATGGACCCGTCTCGCTGCAGCCCTGCTGGCGCGCATGGTTAGCAATGTAGCGATTGTTACCTCTCCTAAGGCGATGGCATCCCGTGTTAAGCATCTGGAGATGGTAAATCTGCAGGAATCTCTCGCACTGCTTATACTACTGCTTCAGGAGGCTAAGCTAAAGCAGCAACTACTAGCCTTTGATGAGGTGGTATCTCAAGAGGAGCTGAACGCAATTTCCCGTAAGCTAGGTGATCAGTTCCAGGATATGACCGGGGCTCAGGTCATGGCCCAGAGTATAGGGCTATCGCCCGTTGAAGAGCAGGTAAAAAGTGCTGTTGTACAGATTATGGCGGAAGAGGATAAGAGAAGGTATGAGGAGCCCTATATAGAGGGAATACGCCATATATTGGCTCAGCCGGAGTTTACCCATACCCAGAGCGTGCTGTGCCTTATGGAGATGCTGGAAAGTAAGGATATTGCCGGGCACCTACTCCCCGAGATGCTGACCGAAGGTGGTGTCTGGGTTATCATCGGCGCAGAGAATCGCGAGGATGCCATGAAGGAGTGCAGTATGGTTATCACTCAGTATGGCGTTCCGGGCGAGGTCGATGGTGTTCTTGGCGTGATCGGACCCAGGCGCATGCCGTATGGCAGGGCTATCTCCTCCGTTCGATACGTGAGTTCGCTGATGAGCGAACTCGTTGCCGAGCTTCATACGGGTAAGGGGATACAATAGCCCGTGGGAAAAAATAGAATAGAGAGACCGCTGAAAAGAGGTGCAGGATACTTCCTGCTGGGAGTCTGGGGGTGTCCCCCAGTTTCAGCAGTCTCATAGATTTTAAGCAAGTAGATAAATTAGGTAGTTATCATGGATGAGGAAAACAATGGCTTTGAAGAAGTGCCCCCGGTAGAGGAAGGTGAAGGAGAGGAACTAGAAACTGATGTGGCTTCTTTACCAAAGGCACTTGCTGAGGAGCAGGCCAGGGCTAATGGCTATCTGGCTAACTGGCAGAGGTCCCAGGCGGACTTCTTAAATTACAAGAAACGCACAGAGCAGGAGCGATATGAAACGGCCAAGCATGCAAATGCTACACTTATACTAGCTCTGCTCCCTGTGCTCGATGACCTGGAGCGTGCCCTGGAGAACGTCCCGGAGAAGCTCGAAAAATCCAACTGGGTAGATGGCATTGAGCTTATTTCTCGTAAGTTCAAATCTATTCTGGAAGGACACGGGCTCAGTGAGATCAAGGCTATTGGCGAGCCCTTCGACCCCAACCTTCATGAGGCTATGCTCTATTCTGAGGGTGAAGAGGAGATGGTCGTGGAGGAGATGCAGAAGGGCTACAGGCTTCATGATCTGTTGCTGCGCCCCACGAAGGTGAGTGTGGGCAAAGGTAGTGAAGAGAATTACGAAACATTGCAAGAGGAGATAAAGGAGGAGAACAATGGCTAAAGTAATAGGTATTGACTTGGGAACGACTAATAGCTGTGCTGCAGTTATGGAGGCCGGGGAGCCCACGGTGATCCCCAGTGCCGAAGGTGGACGCACCACCCCGTCGATGGTCTCTGTAAATAAGGGCGGGGAGCGCCTGACGGGGCAGGTGGCGAAGCGACAGGCAGTCACTAACCCTGATAATACCATTTTTAGCATCAAGCGCCTTATTGGGAGGAAGTTTAAAGATGAATCAGTGGAGTACGATAAGAAACTTCTACCCTATAAAATAACCGAAGCCTCCAATGGGGATGCCAAGGTGGTCATGGGGGATAAAGACTACAGTCCCGCCGAGATCTCGGCAATGATCTTGCAGAAGATAAAGACAGATGCTGAGGCCTATCTTGGTGATAAAGTAACAGAAGCGGTGATCACTGTACCTGCCTATTTTAGCGATAGCCAGCGCCAGGCAACCAAGGATGCAGGAAAGATCGCAGGGCTCGAGGTGCTGAGGATCATAAACGAACCCACTGCGGCATCATTGGCCTACGGTCTGGATAAGAAGAAAGACGAAACTATTGCTGTGTACGACCTGGGCGGTGGTACCTTCGATGTCTCAATTCTGGAGCTGGGTGAGGGCACCTTTCAGGTGAAGTCAACCAATGGAGACACCCACCTCGGGGGAGATGACTTCGATCAGCGGGTTACCAATTGGCTGTGCGACGAGTTCAAGAAGGACCAGGGAATTGACCTGCGTCAGGATCGCATGGCGCTGCAACGGCTTAAAGAGACAGCGGAAAAGGCAAAGTGTGAGCTCTCCACGGTGCAACAGACGGATGTCAATCTACCCTTCATTACGGCGGACGCCAGCGGCCCGAAGCATCTGAATATCACCCTTACCCGGGCAAAGCTGGAGCAATTAGTAGGGGACCTGGTGGAGAGTACCATGGGGCCCTGCAAGCAAGCACTTGAAGATGCAGGTATCAAGACAACTCAGATCGATGAGGTGGTCTTAGTTGGTGGGCAGACACGAATGCCCCTGGTTCAGGAGAAGGTAAATCAGTTTTTTGGTAAGGAGTCCCATAAAGGGGTTAACCCGGATGAGGTGGTGGCCGTAGGGGCAGCAATTCAGGCCGGTGTGCTTAAGGGAGATGTTAGTGACGTGCTCCTGCTGGATGTCACCCCTCTTACCCTGGGCATTGAGACTCTCGGTGGTGTAATGACCACGCTTATTACCCGAAATACCACCATCCCCACAGCGAAGAGCCAGATCTTCTCAACCGCAGCCGATAACCAGCCCAGCGTGGAAATCCATGTGCTTCAGGGAGAGCGTGCTATGGCCGCCGATAATAAGACGCTGGGGCGGTTTATGCTCGATGGCATTATCCCCGCCCCCCGGGGAATGCCTCAGATTGAGGTTACTTTCGATATTGATGCCAATGGCATTGTTAGCGTTAAGGCACAGGATAAAGGGACGGGCAAGGAGCAGAAGATCGTGATCACCGCATCCAGCGGGCTCTCCAAGGATGAAGTGCAGCAAATGCAACGGGATGCAGAGGCACATGCTGCAGAGGACGCCAAGCGCCGCGAGGAAATAGAGACTAAAAACACCGCCGATAACCTGGCATATACCGCAGAAAAGACACTTCAGGAACAAGGAGACAAGGTGCCCGCAGACCTCAAGCAGCAGACCGAGGAAAAAATCGCCAGCGTACGATCCGCACTTCAGGGGAGCGACGTGGCAGAGATCCAGCGCACCATGCAGGAGCTATCCGATGCGCTGCAGCAGGTAGGCGCTGCTGTATATCAAACGCCGCCCCCTGACGCCGAAGCGCCTACCGAAGGGGAAGAGCCACCAAAGACCGATGAAGGGACTGTAGAGGGAGAGTTCCGCGAGGTTTAAGATACGCCAGATAGAAATGAGAGGGCGGAGGTCTATCCTCCGCCCTTTTTCGTTCAGGGAATGGGACGAATACTCATTGTGGTAATAGAGCAAGAGTGAACTCGTTCAGATAGATAGGTGATACCCTATTGTAATGCGACTGCTGAACAAGAGGTGCAGGATACTTCCTGCCGGGGGTCTGGGGAAGGTTGTGCTTTATAAAGGGAGTCCAGAGGGAAATCCCTCTGGCGGGGGTTTGGGGGTGTCCCCCAGTTTTAAATAAAAGTCCCCCAAGCATGGGGGATATAGGGGGTTGACTGAAACTATTTCAACGGGCT
>JAIWEW010000076.1:0-6283 GCA_048632005.1 bacterium | reverse complement strand
TGTACTGGACGAGTACAAAACCTTGCGCTAATTAACTTTATATGCTATACTCGCTGCCACACAGTAAGAAAAGGAGGAGATTATTTGTAGTGTATTTGCAGAAAACGGCATAGTCTGATATATTTATGGCAGGATTTAAAAAAAGGAGGAAAGATTTATGAAAAAATACCTAATGTGGTCGGTAATGTTGCTTATGGTGGTGGCACTGGTTGCCGTTTCCGCCAATTGCTGCAGCACCGAGGAAGCGACATACAAGGTAGGCGCTTTGTTCTCTACTACTGGTGGCGCCTCTAACCTTGGTGTCCCTGAAGCGAATACGGTAAATATGATAGTAGACACGATTAACAAAGCGGGTGGAATCAATGGAACTCCTCTGGAGGTCATCGTCTATAATGATGAGACCAATACAGAGAAGTGCGTCTCGCTGGCGACCAAACTTATCGAGCAGGACAAGGTGCTGGCTATTATTGGGCCCACCACCAGTGGTAATAGCCTGGGCATCCTCGACACGATAACCACGGCAGAGATCCCCCTGGTTTCCTGCGCTGCCAACATCGGGATTGTAGAACCGGTAGGCGAGCGGTATTGGATATTCAAGACCCCGCAGACAGATAAAGAGGCGATCGCCGAAATCTACATGTACCTTGAGAGCATGAATATCATCGATATCGCCATCATAACCAATACCTCCGGGTTTGGGGCTACCGGTAGGGGCATCCTTATAGATGATGCTTCTGACTATGGGATTACGGTTGTAGATGACCAGACATTTAACGAGGGTGACACCAGCATGCAGTCTCAGCTTACCCATATCGGGGGCACGGATGCTGAAGCAGTAGTCTGTTGGGATACCGACAAAGGATCTGCCATCGTTGCCCTGGACATGCAAACGCTGCAAATGGAAATGCCACTGTTTTGCAGCCATGGAATTGCCAACCAGGCATTTATTGATGCGGCAGGAGCAGCCGCCAACGGGGTTATCTTCCCCGCGGGCAAGCTGATAATCGCTGACGACATTCCGGCCGATGACCCTCAGAAAGAAGTCCTGACGCAATATAGGGATGACTACGAGGCCATATACGGCAATGGTACTATCAACACCTTTGGCGGGCATGCCTGGGACGCCCTCCAAATGGTGGTTATGGCCCTTGAGGAACTACCAGTTGCGGAACCCTATGAGTCTGCTGATTCGCTGGCGGATGCCAGGGCTGCTATCAGAGATAGCATAGAGCAGATTACAAATTTTATCGGCATCAGCGGCATTTTCGACATGTCGGCCGATAATCACCTTGGAATGCGAACTGGCTCTCTGGCAATGATCGAGATCGTTGACGGGAAGTGGACCTGGTCCCAGTAGAAACCAGCTTATTCTACGATCTCCGGATATAAATAGGGAGGGAAAGATAGACTTTCCCTCCCTATTATTTTATTATAAAGCTAAGAAATCCGACACATGTCAGCAGACCAGTTCCTTCAGTATCTCATATCCGGTCTTACCATGGGCAGCATCTACGCCCTGGTAGGCCTCGGCTTTACAATCATCTATGCCGTAACCCGCATCATTAACTTCGCCCAGGGCGAATTTGTAATGCTGGGGGGCATGCTCTCGTTTACACTCGCTGTTTCTGCCGGGCTTCCCCTGGCACCCGCCATTATCTTATCGGTACTGATCGCTGCGGTAATTGGCGCGATTATGTATTTGTTTGCCATCCGTCCCGCCAGGAACGCCTCCGTAGTTAGCCTGATCATCATTACCATCGGTGTCGCCATCTTCATTCGTGGCATCGCCGGGGAGCTATGGGGAGTGGACTTCGTACGCCCTCCTTACTGGGCCGGTAGTGAATCCATACGCTTCTTTGGAGCCTATATTCACCCTCAGGCACTGTGGATCATCGGCACCACGCTGGCAGTGACGGTTCTGCTGCACCTCTTTCTTTCCTACACCATGGTAGGAAAGGCGTTAAAGGCATGTGCTATAAACCCAAGGGCTGCTGGCCTGGTAGGCATCAATGCCAAAACAATGGCGCTAATCGCCTTCGCCCTGGCAGCAGCCATTGGCGGCATTGGCGGGGCAGTCATGGCTCCTCTGACCCTTACCTCCTACAATGTAGGGGTCATGCTCGGGCTCAAGGGTTTTGTGGCGGCATCCATCGGTGGCTTCAAGAGCCCGATTGCTGCAGTTATCGGAGGCATTACCCTGGGAATAATTGAGTCCCTATCTGTAGGGTTAGACTGGGGACCCTTCACCTCGGCCTATAAGGACGTTATCGCCTTAGTAGTTCTGCTTTTAATACTACTGCTTTGGTCAGGTAGGCTGGCGGAGGAAGAGAGAGCAAGCTGATGTTAGCAATGGTGAAGAGTAACTGGACTTTCCTCGCGATTGCTGCGCTGCTGCTTTTCCTCATTTTAATACCCTTCGACTGGTTCCTCGGCCAGTACACTACCCTTATGATCTTCATCGGCATCAGTACTATAGTTACGGTGGGACTGTGCCTCCTAATGGGCTATACCGGGCAGGTATCCCTGGGACAGGCCGCCTTCTATGGCCTTGGTGCCTATTTCTCTGCCGTCCTCAGCAAGACATACAGCGTCAATCCCTGGCTGGCAATGCTGATTGCCGCAGCAGCTACGGGTTTCTTTGCCTATGTCATCGGCTTTCCCATCTTCAGGCTTAGAGGCAACTATCTCGCCATGGCTACCCTGGGACTTGGCCTGATCATGTGGATCCTCTTCAGGCAACTGAGCCAGATTACCGGCGGTCCAGATGGCATGTCCGGTATTCCCTATCTGTCCATCGGCGGGTTTGTCTTCGATACTTCCTTCAAACGATATTTCCTGGTCTGGTTCTTCTGCCTCGCCACCCTGTTTATATCGCAGAACATCGTGAGATCGCGGTCCGGCAGAGCGCTCAGGGCCATCCATGGCAGTGAGGCTGCCGCTGAATCAATAGGCATTAATGCAACTCATTTCAAGGTAAAGATTTTCGTATTGAGCGCTGTATATGCCTCTCTGGCGGGCAGTCTCCTCGTCCACCACCTCCGCTTCGTCAGCCCCCAGTCCTTTGACTTTCTCGCCTCAGTAAGGTTTGTAGTGATGGCGGTGATAGGGGGGCTGGCCAGTATATGGGGTGCCATTTTCGGGGCCGGTACCACTCGCATATTAAGCGACGAGCTACTGCTTGGGTTCGGTGAATGGGATGTTGTTATCTACGGAGCTATACTGGTCGTGGTAATGATTTTCATGCCCGAAGGTCTGTTTGTTAAACTTCAGGAACTTTTCGAGCGATGGCGACTAAGGTATACACAGAGGGAGACTGAACCGTGAGCGAACCCATACTCGAAACTAGGGGACTGAGCAAGGCCTTCGGGGGCCTAGTAGCTCTTGATAAAGTGGACCTGGCAATTGAGGCAGGTAAGATCACTGCCATTATTGGCCCCAATGGTGCGGGTAAGACCACGCTCTTTAATCTTATTGCTGGTGTATATTCGGTAAGTGATGGCGAGATACTGTTTCAGGGCACGCCGCTTAAGAACACTCCGCCTCATAAGCGCGCAGTTCTGGGCATCGTACGTACCTTTCAACATGTTCTCCTCTTCGGGAACATGACCGTCCTGGAAAATATAATGACGGGCCAGCATCCCCGTAGCCGCTACGGTTTTCTGGCGGCCGCTCTCCGACTCCCCAGGGCTCGCCATGAGGAGGAAACTATCTCCCTCAACGCCATGAAATACCTCAATATGGTGGGGTTAGGAACGCATGCCGATCAAAGTGCTGTCAGCCTGCCATTGGGCCAGCAGAAACTACTGTCAATCGCCCGGGCCCTGGCCACCGAGCCCCGGTTAATTCTACTGGATGAGCCAGGCGCCGGGTTGAACACTCTGGAGAAGCGTGAACTGAGCGATCTTATACGCCGCATTCGGGAAATGGGAATCAGCGTTATACTGGTAGAGCATGACATGCCGCTGGTGATGGGTCTTGCCGAATGGCTCATTGTACTGGACAGCGGGCAGAAAATAGCCGAGGGTACCGCAGCTCAAGTCCAGAAGGATAAAAGGGTCATCTCTGCTTACTTAGGGGAGGATGAGGAGTAATGCTTAGGGTCGAAAACGTATCAGTCGCTTATGGCCGGATTATGGGGCTGAAAGAGGTTTCCCTGGTTGTGAACGATGGTGAGATCGTAACCATCATCGGGGCCAATGGGGCCGGCAAGACCAGCTTGCTGAACGCCATATCCGGAGCAGTGCCTCTGAAGAGTGGTAGAGTCTCGCTGGACCAACGCCAGATTTCGGGACTTGCTTCTCACAGCACCGTGCGGCTCGGCATAGCCTATGTCCCCGAAGGAAGACAGATTTTCGGAGCCATGTCGGTGAAGGACAACCTGACTATGGGTGCCTACACACAATGTGCCCGGAACCGGCTGAGCGCCGTAGCATACATTGGATTGTTCCTGCATAGCCACGCATATCAGTCAAATCTGGAAACCGTATTCAAGCTTTTCCCCGTACTCAGAGAACGGCTGACTCAGAAGGCAGGCAGCCTAAGCGGGGGGGAGCAACAGATGCTAGCTATCGGCCGCGCGCTAATGTCCTCACCTAAAATGCTTCTGCTAGACGAACCCTCCCTCGGGCTGGCGCCTAATCTGGTGAAAGAAATCCTGAAGCTCATAGTCAGGCTTAGAGATGAAGGGCTCACCATACTTCTTATCGAACAGGATGCCACTGCAGCGCTCAAGATAGCCGATCGGGGATATGTTATGGAAAGAGGGCGAATTACCATAGAGGGCACCGCTAAAGAGCTCATGGGTGACGATAGGGTGAGACAGGCATATTTGGGTAAAAGTGTGGCATAGTCTGTAACACGCATGGTAGAATGATAGATCGGGAATGACATATTATGAAACAGCTATTATCGGGTAACGAAGCCATAGCACTGGGTGCATATCACGCCGGCGTGGTTGTGGCGACAGCCTATCCCGGAACGCCGAGCACCGAGATAATGGAAAACATCGCTCGTATGGACGATGTGTATACCGAGTGGTCGACCAATGAAAAAGTTGCCCTTGAGGTGGGTATAGGGGCAAGCTACAGCGGTGTCCGAGTCCTGGTATCCATGAAACACGTTGGGCTGAATGTGGCGGCTGATCCCTTCTTTGCTGTTTCCACTACGGGAATAGTTGGCGGGCTGGTAATAGTTTCGTGCGATGACCCGGGAGAGCATAGCTCACAGGGCGAGCAGGACAACCGTCATTTCGCCAGAATCGCCAAAGTACCAATGCTTGAGCCCACCAACAGCCAGGATGCCTATGATTTAATGGAATGGGCCTTCAATATTAGCGAGGAATTCGACACTCCAGTGCTGCTGCGTTCCACCACTCGGATATCTCACTGCAAGACCGTGGTAGAGGTGAAAGGAGAGCGGAAAAGCGACTTAAGGAAGCCCAGTTTTATCCGCTCGCCCGCAAAATTCGTGATGGTTCCCTCGAACGCCCGGGTCCGGCGACAGGCCATGGAGGAGCGCATTATCAAATTGCAGGCATATGTTGAGGACTTTCCCCTGAACGAGATGTTGCTGGCGGACCGAAAGCTCGGTGTGATATCTGACGGGGTAGCATACCAGTACGCCAGAGAAGTATTCAAGGATGCCTCCCACCTTAAATTAGCGACGATCTACCCCTTTCCCTCCAACCTGATCAGCCGATTCGCCCATGAGGTGGAGAGGGTGATTGTAGTCGAGGAGCTTGATCCCTATTTAGAAGACGAAGTGCGACGCCTGGGTATTGCGGTCACGGGCAAAGAGTTCATACCGATAATAGGCGAGCTGGATTCCGAGATAGTTGAGAGAGGTGCCATTCAGGCGGGATTGCTACGTGAAACATCAGGACCTGCTCCTGCACCAGTATCACCGGCGCCGCAGCTACCGGCGCGCCGGCCCCAGCTATGCGCTGGTTGTCCCCACGTTGCCGCAGAGTTTGTCCTGAGAAGGTTAGGATTTCGTACCACCAGCCCAGGGGTAGAATTGAAGGAAGACGAGTTTATCGTTACCGGCGATATAGGGTGCTACACTTTAGGGGTATATCCCCCGCTTGCAGCTCTCGATACCTGCGCTTGCATGGGAGCCAGCATAGGGAAGGCGCTGGGGCTGGAAAAGGCAGGCGTATTAAATAAAACCGTAGCTGTGCTGGGTGATTCCACCTTCATGCATTCCGGTATAACTGGGCTTATCGACGTGGTGTACAATCAGGGTAGCAATACAATCATTATTTTAGATAATGGAACGACTGCTA
>JAIWEW010000075.1:0-6294 GCA_048632005.1 bacterium | reverse complement strand
ACCCGTAATTGCGAGCGAAGTGAATCAATGTCACCATCGTATGCCTATTTACCCATCATCCTTGAGATTGCTTCGGCACTCGTGCCCTATAATTACAGTAATAATGGTCTGCAAATTTTGTGTCACTAATGTCCTGGACACCGAACAACAGGCCATTGACCTGACTCTTGAGGTGGGTTATCATTAGGAAGCGCCTATCCAAGGAGCTTCTCTAGTGCCCCAGACTGACCTAATTCTATTTCACGCGCCTAGCGTCTATGACTTTCGCCAAAAGACGATTCTATTTGGTCCCACCAGCGACCTCATCCCCTCCTCTCCTATTTTCGAGCTCTATCCTATAGGCTTTACCAGTATCGCGGAGTATCTTGAGCGTGCCGGCTATCGGGTGCGTATTGTCAACCTGGCGGTTCGCATGCTCCGAGACCCGAAATTCGATGCGGAGAAGCTCATCAAAAGCCTGGAGGCCCCAGTATTCGGAATTGACCTTCACTGGCTACTCCACTCCCACGGTGCCATCGAAATAAGCCGGTTGGTTAAAAAACACCACCCGAAGGCAAAATTAGTTCTCGGCGGGCTTTCCGCATCCTACTTTCACAGGGAACTTTTTAATTATCCCGAGATCGATTATGTGCTCCGCGGTGACACCACCGAGGAGCCATTGCGCCAGTTAATGGAGTGTATTAAAAAGGATATCGAACCAACCGAGGTGCCAAATCTTTCCTGGCGAGATACTAACGGGGAGGTGCACGAAAACCCAATGTCCCACGTCCCTGATGATCTCAGCGATGTGTTCGTTAATCACTTTGACAACACGATACGCTCGGTAATCCGGTACCGCGATCTGTCCAACTACCTCCCTTTCAAGCGCTGGCTGCGATATCCCATTACAGCCGTGCTAACTTGCCGGGGATGCGTCCACAACTGCATCATATGTGGTGGCTCCGCGGCCGCTTTCCGCCAGTGCTACAACCGTGAGCGCCCCGCTTTCCGCACCCCGGAGGCTGTTGTCCATGATGTGCAACGTATCGGACGATTCAGCAACGGTCCCATATTCATCCTGGGAGACATCCTTCAGGCGGGAGAAGATTATGCCTACCGCCTTCTCGAACTATTAAGTCGCGAGAGATCGAAAAACCAGCTTATCATGGAGCTCTTCAGCCCCGCCCCACAAGAGCTGTTAAAGAAAATGGGCGAAGCCTGCCCCGGGTTCTGCCTGGAGATCTCCCCTGAGTCACACGACCCCGCAATAAGAAAAGTATGTGGCCGGGACTACTCCACTGAGGCCCTCGAGGATACCATTGAGGCCGCTCTGGCGGCAGGATGCACCAGGATGGACATCTTCTACATGTTTGGATTGCCTGAACAGACCACGCAGTCGGTAATGGACACCGTCGATTACTGCGGCCATTTAATGAGTAAATTTCATGACAAGCGACTCTTCACGTTCACAGCACCGATATCTCCTTTCCTTGATCCGGGAAGCCTCGCATTCGAGAATCCGGAGCGCTACGGCTATCGTCTACTTTTGCATGGCCTGGAGGAGCACCGTCAGGCGCTGGTAGCACCCAGCTGGAAGTATCACCTGAATTACGAAACTAAGTGGATGAACCGTCAGGAGATAGTTGACAGTGCATATAAGGCGGAGCTCGAACTAAACAGTCTAAAGGCGAGGTATGGCATCATCTCAAAAGAGATGGCCCAGGAGACAGAGCAGCGCCTCTATACTGCTATCGAGATGCTGAACCAAATCGACGATATGATTGCTTCCGGCAGAGAAGAGCAATTGACCCAACTGAAGGACAGGGTGGACTGGGTAAACATGTCGTGGATTGGTGGCAAGCGTGAGCTTGAATTGCCAACTTCCCCCATCAAGCTAAGGCTGCCGAGCACTGTCTGGTCTCTGATTAGAGGGCGATAGCCATTATTGACCTCGTTACCACATACGATTAGTATAGACAATAGTTCTTTCCTTAATTGGAGCTATCAATGACCACTTTAAAGAGCCTGTTTCAACCCATCTCAATAGGAAAGCTGCAGCTAAAGAACCGCATCGTGATGACGTGTGCCAATGCCAGTGGTGGCGGGGGCAAGCACGTAATCTGCTATTACGCTGAGAGGGCACGAGGCGGTGCCGGATTGCTTATCGTCGGAGGCATGTATACCTTTGATACCGGATCGGGGAAAACGTTCTACGGAGGGCGTAAGGATGTAACCGAAGAGGAGGCTCAGGCCATCCGCGAATTCGCCCTTTATGGCGAGGATCTTCTCCCCGGTTTGCGTGAGTTTACCAATACCATGCATGACAACGGCGCGAAGGTTGCGGCCCAACTCCTGATGACCTATGAATGGAAGAGCGACTGGAAGACCAATAAAGAAGGCCCAACAGAGCTGGTAAGCCCGTCGGGCGGTCCTTCCGGAGCCCGCCTGGGGGATACGAGAGCGGTTACCGTCGATGAGATACACCAGATAGTTGAAGAATACGGCGATGCGGCAAGTGTAGCTCAAAAAGCCGGGTTCGATGCGATAGAGATCCACGCTGGCATAGGCTACTTTCTAAATCAGTTCCTCTCACCCCATACCAATAGTCGATCTGATGAGTATGGGGGTAGCCTGGAGAACAGGATGCGCATGCTGCTGGAGATCGTCGATTCGTGTCAGAGAAAGACGGGGAAAGAATTCCCTATTATCGCCCGCATCTCTGCAGAGGATTTCATGGAGGGAGGAAATACCCTCGAGGATACGAAGCCTCTTGCCATGGCGCTTGAGAAAGCGGGGGTTGTCGCCATTGATGTGGAAACAGGATGGCATGAGTCCCCCGTGCCTATGATTCAGCAGTGGGTTAAGCCCGGGGCATTCGTTTACCTGGCCGAAGAGATAAAAAAAGTTGTAAGCATCCCGGTCATGACTGCCTATCGCATCTGGGACCCTGTTCTGGCGGACAGGATCGTTGCCGAGGGGAGAGCCGACCTCGTCGGTATGGCCCGTGCCCTGGTCGCTGATCCCGAACTGCCAAATAAAGCGAGAGAGGGCAAATTTGACGAAATCAATTACTGTATAGCCTGCTGCCGCTGCCTGGATACTGCTATATCGGGCGAATGCCCGTCCTGCGCCGTTAACGCCAGGGTGGGGAGGGAGGCGGTATATAACATCGAGCCTTCTACAGAGAAAAAAGATGTGCTCATCATCGGCGGCGGCCCATCAGGCATGGAGGCAGCCAGGGTGGCAGCGTTGAGGGGTCATAAGGTGACGCTCTATGACAGAGGTCGAAGGCTCGGAGGGTCGCTGCTGCTCGCCTGTATTATGAATCCGGAGCTCCCCAAATTCCTCAAATACCAGGTGAATCAGGTGCGAAAGCTACCTATCGATGTCAGGCTAAATACGGAGGTGGATACGGACTTTGTTGAGAGGATGAAACCGGATGTAGTCATCGTAGCTACAGGGGGCAAACCTCCCACCGTCGAAATACCTGGGATCCATCGAGATAATGTGCTCCTTAGTCATGATATGCTCAAGGCTATGGTTAGTCCACCGAGGAAAGGTGGAGCTTTACAGAGGCTCCTCTGGCGCTTAGGCTCACTCGCACTGAGATATATAGATCGCCCGGCACTTATAAGATGGGGGCTAAGGTTCAGCTTCCCCTTCAGAAAGAGGGTCGTCATCATAGGTGGTGGGTTTGCCGGATGTGAACTTGCGGATATACTGGCGGAGAGGGGAAAGAAACTGACGCTTCTGGAGGAATCAAAACGGCTGGGTTTCGATATCGGGATCACTACAAGATGGGTAGTATTGATGAGGCTATGGAAATTCGGTGTCAGGATGGAAAAGAATGCCAGGGTGACAGATATTACAGAAAAAGCGGTAGGGGCCATAGTGGCTGATTCCGAGACTTTCTTTGAGGCAGATACGGTGGCGCTGACCTTACCAATGGAGACGAATGATAAGCTAGTGCGTGAGCTTCAGGAGAAAGGTTGGAATGTCCGTAGCGTTGGCGACTGTTCGGCAACAGGCGGCAGGATCATGGAAGCTATGGCTGCCGGATTCCGTGCCGGTTACGAGATCTAAGCTCGGCCAGCCCGTTCCATCAAGGTTAAGGAGAACATGATGATGAAGTTCAAGAGTCTATTTCAGCCGATTAAGATAGGCAAGTTAGAGCTTAAGAACCGTATAGTTTTACTCGCAGCCGACACTGGCTACGGTAATGATGATTTCGTCACAGCTCGCCAGATAGATTATTACGCCGCGCGGGCCAGGGGCGGGACAGGCCTCTTAATCACAGGCCTGGTATTGCCATCGAGTATGGGTAAGCCACTCCCGGGACGGATGGGGATATACCACGATAGATTCATCCCCGGCCTTCGCCAGCTTGCCGATGTTGCGCATATGGAGGGGGCTAAGATTGCTATGCAGTTGAGCCTACAGTATTTCTGGGCCCCGGGCGAAGGCGCCGCTGTTGCGGAGGTCGGGTCTTCGGAAATTGCCACCCGCCGCGGCTCTCAACCCAGGGCGCTCAACCTGGTAGAGATTCACCAGATTATCGAGGAATACAGCGAAGGGGTTCGCCGGGCGCGAGAAGCTGGCTTCGATGCCATTGAGTTTCACTGCGGCATAGGTTATCTAATTAGCCGTTTTCTTTCTCCCTGTACCAACAATCGAACTGACGAATATGGAGGCTCTCTGGAGAACAGGATGCGGTTTCTTCTCGAGATTATCACATTATCAAAAAAGAAGGCCGGAAGCGATTATCCGCTGATATGCAGAATCTCAGCAGATGAGTTCATGGAAGGCGGGCATACCCTGGAGGATACCAAGAAGATGGCTCCTATATTGGAGGGGGCGGGAATTCATTGCTTTGATATAGGGGCGGGGTGGCATGAATGCCGAACGCCCCTGGTTCACATGTCAGTGCCCAGGGGTAACTTTGTATATCTCGCCGAGGAGATGAAAAAGGTAGTGAATGTCCCGGTAGTCGCCGCCTACCGGATCAATGACCCGATCCTGGCAGATAAGATCATTGCCGATGGGAGGGCAGACCTCATTGGCATGGGTCGTGCGCTAATTGCAGACCCGGATCTCCCCAATAAGGCAATGGAGGGGGAAATTGACGATATAAGGCCCTGCATTGCCTGTGGGCACTGTCTGGACGCAGTAATGTTAGGCGCTCCGATTGCCTGTGCCGTGAATCCCGAAGTAGGCAAGGAGGCAGAGTGCACGAGCGAACCGGCGAAAAAACCTAAAAAGGTATTTGTCATTGGAGGTGGACCCGCCGGTATGGAGGCCGCGGCGGGGGCTGCAAGACGGGGTCACCAGGTCACCCTCTTTGAAAAGGGAGATCGGCTGGGAGGAAACCTTCTCCTGGCAGCGGTTCCGTCATATAAATGGGAGATTAGCAATCTGACTAATTATCTGGAAACACAGCTTAAGAAAAGCGGTGCCCAAATCAATCTAAACCAGGAAGTGACCGAAGAGACCATTGCAGAGGGCAAACCAGATGTCGTTGTCATTGCTACCGGGGCAATACCACGCATCCCGGATATTCCCGGTATTGACGGTGGGAATGTGGTTACCGCACTGGAGGTGCTCGGAGGCGAGAAGGAAGTTGGGGATCGAGTGGTGGTTGTAGGAGGTGGGATGATCGGCTGTGAGGTCGCCGAGCATCTTGCTGAGAAGGGCAAACAGGTAACCATTGTAGAGATGCTGGAGCGTATTGGGATCGATATAGGTATGACCACCCGCTGGGTGATTATGCAGCGGCTGAGGAACGCCGGCATCAGGATGGAGACTAAAGCGAAGGCGGAGGAGTTAACCGATAAAGGGGTGGTAGCAAGTCGAGATGGATCTACGGAATTCTTCGCCGCAGATAGCATAGTGGTTGCGATGGGTCTGGTGCCCCAAAATGAGCTTTACCGCAGGCTAGAGGCAAAAGGAACAAAGTGCTATTCCATAGGTGATTGTAACGAGGCTCAGAAAATTTTACAGGCTATAGAGGATGGGCACCGTATCGCCAGAGAGATTTAGAAAGCTTTTTGAAAGGCAGATGCTAAATAGGCATTAATACCTGCCTGCTAATTCCCTGCTATTGGTATGAGACTGCTGAAAAAGAGGTGCAGGATACTTCCTGCCGGTGGTCTGGGGGTGTCCCCCAGATTTAGAAGTCCCCCAGGATTGGGGGATTAGGGGGTTTGACTCTCTGTCATTCCGAACTTGTTTCGGAATCTCAAGATTACTGTAGTGGGCCATTAAAAAACAGGAGATGCTGAAACGAGTTCAGCATGACACCAGGAAGGGCTACTCAGG
>JAIWEW010000074.1:0-6359 GCA_048632005.1 bacterium | reverse complement strand
TGCTGTTATCACCGAGAGCCTAATACCCACGTGTAAAACCCGCTACACTATTTATGTTCTTCGTGTTCTTCGCAAGAGTGACAGCAACCACACTCACAGGAGCTGCTGCTGGCGCATGGCTCACAGCAATAGGTCTTGCCATCACTCTCGTAGCCAGAGCCGGATACCGCACAGCCACAAGCCGGACATATTTGTTCCGCCATCTTCTTCTACCTCCATTCTTAGAATAGAATAACTATTCGAGTTTTTTAAACTCGTCTTTACCGGCACCGCAGACCGGGCACTGCCAGTCTTCAGGCAGTTCCTCGAATGGTGTCCCCGGCGCGATGCTGCCATCGGGATCACCTAGCTCGGGGTCATAAACATAGCCACAAACGTCGCATTCATATTTTGCTGCTGCCATATCTATTCTCCTTTCTATACCTAATCCTTACTTAGTAAGACTGCTGAAATACTCTCAATCAACCCCCTATATCCCCCAATCTTGGGGGACTTTAAAAGCTGGGGGACACCCCCAGACCCCTGGCAGGAAGTATCCTGCACCTCTTTTTCAGCAGTCTCTAATCTTTATGGTAGGAGGGAGCTGTCTTGGGAGTGGTGCCTCGCTTCACTAGATGGTAGTAGGCGTAAGTCATAGGCTCACCTTCTCCGATGACTTCGGCGTCCAAAAGATCACCGATAAAAATAGTATGTGTACCCACATCTACGCTGTTAATCACTTTGGCTTCGAGGTAGGCCAGGGTGTTATCCAGAACGATAGGGGCCTGGGTCTCCCCCAGCTTGTAGTTAACGCCATCAAACTTATCTATATCTCTCCCTGATTTGAAGCCAAAGCGTCCAATAAGATTCAAGGGGGTGTCTTGCGCTAAAATGGAAGCGGTGAAGACCCCACTGTCCTCGATGTACTCGTGGGTGAGGTTTCCCTTATTGATGCACACCGAAATGATCGGCGGTTCGGAGGAAACCTGAACTACCGTGTTGGCGATCTGACCGTTGATCCTGTCTCCCTTTCTAGAGCTGATCACGTATATACCGTAGCTTATTATATGTAGCGCTTTGGTGTTCATATAATTCCCTTCCGGTATTCTTAATAGTTCTCCGCCATAAGCTCGAAATAGCTCTGGGGATGGTCGCAAGCGGGGCACCGCTTGGGAGCTTCCGTCCCCTCATGGACATATCCGCAGTTGCGGCACTTCCATTTGACGACCTCATCTTTCTTGAATACCTTGTTCTCTTTCAAATTCTTGAGCAGCTTTCTATAGCGAATCTCATGCTGTTCTTCTACTTCAGAGATTTCCTGGAATGTACTGGCTACCTCTTGAAAACCTTCCTGGCGAGCCACCTCAGCGGCTTCCTTATAGAGTTTGGTCCATTCCAGGTGCTCCCCGGCTGCTGACGCTTCCAAATTTGCTACGGTATCATCTATGATTCCTGCTGGGTAGGTTGCAGTGATTTCCAGATCTCCCCCCTGAAGGAATTTAAAGAATAGCTTAGCATGCTCTTTTTCGTTGTCTGCAGTCTCGAGGAAGATCCCTGCGATCTGCTCATACCCGGCCTTTTTTGCAACAGATGCAAAGTATGTGTACCGATTCCTCGCCTGCGATTCTCCGGCAAATGACGCCAGCAGATTGTGCTCCGTCTTGCTTCCTTTAAATTCCATAGATTTCTCCTTTCTACTTTGTTTTCTTTACATAAACCTTGTATTGCCCTGCCTCTTCCTCCATGCCCACAAGCTCATGACCCGTAGTGCGGCACCAGGCGGGCATATCCTCTTTAATACCCTCATCGTCGGCCAGTATCTCCAGCACCTGACCTACCTCCAGCCCTTTGAGCTTGTTGGCGGTGTTAGCTATGGGCATAGGGCAGTAGAGTCCAATACAGTCCAGTGTCTCATCTGCCTTCATAAATATACATCCTTAAACGAAGAGATTGACCTTCCCCTCCCTGGCTTCGGCCAGGTAGGTAGCTACTCCGGCGTAGCTATCCACCTCGGGAATAAAAGCCTCCTTACCGAGCCCCATCATACCCATGGAGGTGGTGCAGGCGATGTATTTTACTCCCATTTCCTTGGCCATAGCCATAAGCTCGTCCAGTTGGGGGAAGTTGACGTCCTTCATTAGCTGCTTCATCATCCGGGTGCCCATTCCCAGCATGTGGAATTTAGAAAGATGTAGTCGCTTCGAGCCACCGCGGTTCATGAAGTTAAGCATTCGCCTCATTATACCCTTACTCTTGCCTCCGCCCTCATTTCGCTTGATTATGTTGAGCCCCCAGAAGGTGAAGAACATGCTAACGTCCATTCCCATGGAGGCGGCCCCGATGGCGATATTGAAGGCGGCCAGAGCCTTGTCAAGCTCGCCACTGAACACAACCAGAGTTACTTTTTCCTTCTCTTCCATGCTCGCCAATTATTCTATAGTTTGCCCGCACTGGGGACAGACCTTGGCCGTTTTCTCCACTACGATATCGCACTTCAGGCAGTACCGTAACTCAACTTGGCACGGTTGGCAGAAAGGGGGAGGATTCGAGGATATCTCCTCATCACAGTAGGGACAGAAGCATCCTCTACCTTTTTCCTTTGGCTTCTCGCTACTTTTCATCCTTCCTCCTCTTTACGCTTTTTACCTCTTTGCCCTGCTTTTTCAGGTAGTCATCTATGGCCTTATTCAGCGCTTGAGCACCGAGGTTAGAGCAGTGAAATTTGTTCTTTGGCAGCCCATCAAGCTCTTTTGCCACGAGGGCTGGGGTGATCTTCCTCGCCTCCTCAATGGTCTTACCCATTGCCATCTCGCTCACGATGCTGGATACGGCGATGGCAGCGCCGCAGCCGAAGGTCTTGAACTTAACATCGCTGAGATGGTTATTATCCACTTTGATATAGAAGGTCATCATATCCCCGCATACGGGGTTTCCCTCCTCACCAATGCCATCGGCATCCTCGATTTCTCCTACATTACGGGGGTTCGTGAAGTGGTCCATTACCGTATCGCTATAAATGGGCATCTCAACTCCCTCCTTGCTGACCTTTTAGAAATTTCGAATATAGTGGCGACATCTGCCGGAGACGATCAACTATAGGTGGCAGCTCTGCCAATACATAGTCAATATCATCTTCTGTATTCTCCAGTCCAAGGCTGAAGAGTAGCGAGCCCTGTGCGATTTCGGGAGGAAGACCCATAGCGGTGAGCACATGCGAGGCCTTAAGCGCCCTGGAGGTGCAAGCCGAACCGCTGGATACCGCTATCCCCTGTTGACTTAACAGCATCAGCATCGACTCTCCTTCTATAAACTCGATGCAGAAACTCGCATTACCTGGAAGGCGCTCGGTAGGATGCCCTGTGAGGATCGCATGTTCGATCCGTGACGGTAGCTCCCCGATCAGCTTGTCGCGCGTGGCAGAGAGGCGTACCATTCGGGATTCCATCTCCTCCCTGGCCAGCTCGGCGGCTTTTCCCAGCCCGACGATCGCGGGCACATTCTCGGTTCCGGCCCTCCGTCCCCCCTCTTGCACCCCGCCATCGAGGAAGGGGATAACGCGCACACCTTTTTTAAGCCATAGAGCACCAACACCCTTGGGCCCATAGAACTGATTTGGAGCAAGGCTTAGCGCGTCAACACCCAGTTCTTTAACATCAACAGGTATTGTACCTGCGGTGGCTACGGCATCGGTGTGGAACACGGCTCCAGTCCTATTTACCACCTTAGCTATCTCAGCGATAGGCTGGATGGTGCCCACCTCGCTATTGGCATGCATGATGGATACCAGAACCGTATCCTCCCTTACGCTTTTAACAACCTCTTCGGGATCGACCAGCCCATACTTGTCCACCGGTACATGGGTAACCTCGAAGCCCCACTTTTCCAGCGTCTTTGCTGCGTGAAGTACTGAATAATGCTCGATGGCTGAGATAACAACGTGCTTCCCCTGGGACTCCCTGGCCTGAGCCAACCCCTTGATGGCGAAATTATTGGCCTCGGTGCCAGATCCTGTGAATATGATCTCCTCCGGCTGGGCGCCAATGAGGGCGGCAACCTTGCTGCGGGCATCATCTAACGCTTCTCTGGCTGCGTCTCCCCACTCATGGAGGGATTGAGGATTACCATAAGCATCCCTCAGGTAAGGAAGCATTGCCTCCAGTACCTGGGGCAGAATCGGGGTTGTTGCTACGTTATCCAGATATACTCTCTTCATTACTACACCTATGCTTATCTAGATCACATTCTAACCACGACGCTGCAACTTGGATGCGACTTTTGTCTCAAAGCTGGACATAACCGGATACTTCTATCTAAGGCGAGCCTGTCGCTTGATGGTAAAATGGCCTACAGGTGCTACTGTTGCCTGCTTCATTTATGTTTTATCTATTTCTACCCCATTATGGTATTCGTCTAGAGTCGTTTTATTCCGTTCCTCCTTGACCAGGAGGTGATTTCGCGACCTCTCAGCAACCAGGCTCACCGTAATGACCACAGCAGTTCTGCCTTTTTTTTATCTTAATAAGATTGTTTCGGAACGCAAGAGGCAACTTTTTATGAATAGGCATTGGAACTGACATATTGGTGAGGACAGATCTCATATTCGGCATTTCCACTCACCTCCTTAGGCTTATTGGTTTGACATAACATTCTCGAGGTTTTGTTGAGCAGCCATATCATCGATAATGAATTAGCCTCTTGCACAACAGAGATCCTTTCGTTGCGTCACACATGATGTTAAGCCCTCAGAGACTGCTGAAATAGTCTCAATCAATCCCCTAATCCCCCAATCTTGGGGGACTTTTTAAAGCTGGGGGACACCCCCAGCCCCCCGGCAGGAAGTATCCTGCACCTCTTTCCCAGCAGTCTCCCATAAATTGATCAGTCCAAATCAAGCGGACTCTGGCAATTGCGGCACTTTTTTACTCCCCTGAATACTACATAATCACAGTGAGGACAGTGATAGCGTTTCTCTTCCTCTTCCATCCATCTCTCAGTCCCAAGTTCCCTCCATGCCGGTATAGAACGCATCATCACCTTCTTCCCGACAGGAAGGGGGAAATTATCAATGAATAAACATGGGAAATCATCGCACTGATGACACCCTTCGATGCCTTTATCAGTTGTACAGGACCTGATGGGACAAGTCCGACAGTATAAGAACAGATTATCCGAGAGACAACCCTCGCATTTGATCTCATCTGCAGTCACACCGTATACAGTAGATAACCTCTCTTTGAACTTGGTGTTATTATCTCTATGAGCAATAAGGACACCACACACCCCACAATATAGTCCACATGGAGCAGCTAATTTTTTCCTGTCCTCCATACTCTCTACTACTCTATATGTTTTTACGAACCACTGGCTCCGATTTTACTCAGCTAAACTCCGTCAAATGAGCGCCTTAGCGCTCCTCTCGAATATTCACCACCTATAAAACAGCTAATCGTTTACGGCAACCAATTCAATTTCAAAGAGTTTAGGCCATAACTTCCCGGTTACAAACAGCCGATCATTTGCTGCATCATAGGCAATGCCATTTAGAACGTCAACCTGATTTGTACGGTCTTCGGGACCGAGGAGTCCTTCCATATCTATCCATCCAATCACTTCACCTGTCTGAGGTGCGATCATAGCAATTTGATCCGTTTGCCACACATTGGCATATATTTCCCCTTGAACGTACTCCAGTTCATTAAGCCTGGTCACGGGACCATCGCTGTCATATACTTCAATTCGACCAATTTCCTCCAAGGTGTCGGGGTCAAGGAAATATAATGCTGACGTACCATCGCTCATGATTAAACGCTCGCCATCATGTGTAATGCCCCAGCCCTCAGTAGGATAATCGAACTCCTGCAGTAACTCGAAGCTATCTTTGTCGTACACAAAACCGACCTGGGATTTCCAGGTCAACTGAATGATCTTGCTACTATAAATTGTAATACCCTCACCAAAATATTGATCCGGTAGCTCATGAATTTGCATAATGTTCCCGGTTTCCAATTCTACTCGACGTAAGGTGGAGCTCCCATAAAGCCCCGTCCCTTCAAACAAAGCGCCATCTTCAAAAACCAAACCTTGCGTGAAGGCATTACTATCGTGCGGATAAGTGTTGACGACACTATACGTATATATGGGGGTAACATCAGAATTCGAGCAAGAGCAGAAGAAACCCGCCGCGAACAATACAAGGAGCCCTAAAAAGGATATCCTCCCCAGCCAGCTCATGAAGAATACCCTAGGGGATAGTACATGGATTTTCATTTCGTCTAATCCGATTGGCTCTATCAAATCAATAGAGACTGCTGAAATACTCTCAATCAACCCCCTAATCCCCCAATCTTGGGGGATTTTTTTAAAGCTGGGGGGACACCCCC
>JAIWEW010000073.1:0-6514 GCA_048632005.1 bacterium | reverse complement strand
CCTCCGTGAGCTCCAGGGTCAACTCCTCACCACCGTCAGCTTCATCGATCTGTAGCTCAAGCGTCTCCACCTTCTCATCCAGCCTAGCGGCTGATTCATCATTCGGCTTCACCCATGTTTTATCCCATTTCGGTGGTGGGCCAGTAATTAAATATCCCAAAACGCCAGCTACAAGGAGCAGCGTAGCGAAGATTGTGCCTAAGGCGACAAAAAATGTTCTAATGATGTTTTTATTCAATTTATTCCAGGTAATCCTTAAGCTTCTTCGAGCGGCTGGGGTGACGCAGCTTTCTTAGCGCCTTGGCCTCAATCTGACGAATGCGCTCTCTGGTGACACCAAACTCCCGGCCTACCTCCTCCAACGTTCGGCTCCGCCCATCCTCGAGCCCGAATCTAAGTTGCAGTACCCGTCGCTCCCGGGCATTTAGTGAAAAGAGCACGTCGTCAATCTGTTCCTTAAGAAGTTGGTGGGAGGCTGCATCGGGGGGTGGTAATGCGCTGCTATCCTCAATAAAGTCGCCGAGGTGGCTATTCTCTTCCTCACCGATCGGGGTTTCAAGGGATACCGGCTCCTGGGATACCTTGATGATATCCCTCACCTTCTCCGGCGTGACTTCCATTCCATTTCCTATCTCCTCACTGGTGGGCTCTCGTCCATGTTCCTGAACCAGCCGGCGACTAATACGTAGCAGTTTATTGATGGTCTCAACCATATGGACGGGGATACGGATGGTACGCGCTTGGTCCGCAATGGAACGGGTAATCGCCTGCCTGATCCACCAGGTAGCATATGTGCTGAATTTATAGCCCTTTCGGTAATCGAACTTCTCCACCGCCCTGATCAACCCGATATTACCCTCCTGAATCAGGTCGAGAAGTGACATTCCCCTGCCTATGTACTTTTTAGCCACACTGACTACGAGACGAAGGTTAGCTTCGGTAAGGTGACTTGCTGCTTTAGCCTCTTCACTGGCAATCACCTCCATGTATGCTATAAATTCTTTCTCTTTATACCATACGGATATATGGAAATCAGGCTTATCTAGAAGAGCGTTTATCTCTGTTATTGTTTTACCCTCTATGGCCTCCAATATGCCCGGAGTCAAGAGACTGCTATCTAGTGCCAATATTATCAACGCCTGGGATACAGTCGCACTTTCTTCGCCTGTTCTCTCGGCAATGGTCTCTGTTAATTTTGTATCAATTACATTATCAATGGCATCACGAAACTTTGGGTCTGATATTCTTTCTACGAGACTCGCTGCTGGAGACAAGTCAAGCTCCTCCTCCAGTAAGGTGATAAGATCAGTTGACTCACACAACCGCTCCAACATAGCGATCATGATATCAGTTGCCGATGGTGGAGTACCAGATCTGGATAGCAAATCATTCCTGATCTTATTTATGTGTCTATCCCGCTCCATCTTGCTTGCCAGAACCCTCTCCTCTTGAAAGTTCAGGAGGGATACATTACCTATCTCCCTAAGATACATGCGAACCGGGTCGTCGATGATATCCGTCTCCTCAATTTCCAGCAAGGCGTCATCCGGCACTACCTCGGTTTCAATCTCAGGCTTTGGTTCCTCCTCTTCCACCGATTCGGCAGCCTCGTGCTCAGGCCAGGCAGTATGGGATTTTACCGCCTCGCTCAACATAGGGCTACCCGAGAAAGCGGCAAAGAGATCTGCCAGCGACTCTAGGGTATGCTCCCGGCTAATTTCGGAGATACCCTCAGGATGTTCCACGTCCCGCTTCCGTTTCAGCAGCTTATCCGGCGCCTCTTGATCTCCAGAAGTCATCGTTGTGCCCCTTTCCGTTCTCTGCTTGCTTTTTCAAACAGGTCTTTTAACTGAGCCGTTGGTTCCAGAGCCTTTTGGAGTATCGTTTCCACTGGCTCTTTTATCACGTTTTTATCACCAGTAGACTCTGCCTCTAAAAGGAGTATCTCCTCCAGTGCCTTGAGCCTCCTCAGATGTTGCTCCCCCAGACGGCAGGTGCAGTCGTCAAAGGCGACCTCTGTTTCTCGCTCGCTTGCTGGCGGCAGCACCTTGCTAATCAAGCTATCGAGGTGCTCCTGTAGGCTGACATCAAGACCCTGGCGAATTCTCTCAAAGTCCTCATCATCGGTAGCCTTTTTCCAGGCGAGGAAGATTTCATGGTTTTCCGTTCCTTC
Organism: bacterium; assembly: GCA_048632005.1. Lineage (GTDB taxonomy): Bacteria > Chloroflexota > Dehalococcoidia > E44-bin15 > E44-bin15 > JAAXQM01. The sequence continues at coordinate 4,341 of JAIWEW010000073.1, read as the reverse complement.
AAAATAATCGGCTGTAAGCGCCATACCCCGTTCATGTAGCCCCGGGTTTTGCAGCAAGAGCGCTAGGCAGTATTCCTCGGGTAAGCGGCCAGTTACTTGGGTGATGGGAAGCGGCAACGCTTTACCCGCTCGTTCCCTTGGCGTAGGTTTGAACCGTGCTGCCTTGCCAGCTAAGGTCTTTTGGTCCACACCTACCAGTAGGCTGAGCCGTCTTAAATAAAGCTCTTCCTCGACACTATCTTCAATTGCGGAAACGAGAGGCATGAGTTGCTCTACCGCTTCTGATTTTCCACTCTCGTGGCTCAGATCCACTTTCGAAATAACCGCGTCAAAGAAGTAATCCATCACGGGTACTGCCTCTTCAACGAGCCTGTGCCACTCCTCAGGACCCTCCCTGATCACCTCATCGGGGTCTTTTCCTCGAGGCAGACGAATGACTTTCAGATTCCTCCCATCCACCTTGGATGTGGCACCCATCCAATCTTTCTCTCTATAGTCCTTCTGCTTACTTAATGACTGCCTTGCCACCTCCAGTCCGCGACGTGTCGCCTGTTCTCCGGCGGCATCTGCATCCAGTGCTAGGGCAATATTTCTTGTCAACCGCTTGATGATATCAACTTGTCTGTGAGTAAGTGCGGTGCCCATGGGAGCCACTACATTAGCTATGCCATATTGGTGGGCAGCAAGCACATCCATATAGCCTTCTACGATGATGGCCAGGCCCTGCTCCCTTATCGCTCCCTTCGCGCGGTCGATCCCGTAAAGCAGGCCACTCTTGTCGAAGATCGCCGTCTGGGGGGAGTTAAGGTATTTGGGCATAGTGTCGTCGAGTACACGGGCACCAAAACCAACTAGTTTCCCCTCCTCATTCCTGATGGGAAACATCAGCCGATTTCGAAATAGATCCCGTCTCCCTCCATCCTCCTTGACAATAACCACACCTGCACGCACCAGCTCATCCCTCTTGTAGCCTCTCCCCTCGAGATGCTGGCACAAAGCATCCCACTTATTGGGGCTGAATCCAAGCTCGAAACTACCGATAGTTTCCTTAGAGATGCCCCGCTTGCTTAGATAGCGCCTCGCTGTATCAGCGGCTTTGGCATTGAGTAACACATGATGATAATATTGAGCGGCAGCCTCGTTTATTAGGTATAGCCTTTCCGCCTCCCTGTCCACAGCCTTTTCTTTTTGCTTTGCCACCAGGGTTACCCCAGCCCGCTCTGCCAGGAGCCTGAGAGACGCCCCGAAATCGATATTTTCCTTTTTCATTACAAATGAAAATATATCGCCGCCCGTACCGCAACTGCCGAAGCAGTGCCAGGTCCCACGCTCCGGGAAAACGAAAAATGAGGGGTCCTTCTCTGTATGAAAAGGGCATGCCGCCTTGAAATTACGCCCGGATTTCTGCAGGGTAACATAGTCTGAGACGACATCCACGATGTCCAATCTCTGTTTTATCTCATCGATAACGCTCATTTATTTAACCAATGAAATCCTGTTTGGTAAAATATTAGCCTTTCGCTCATTTACCAGGCGTGCTAAGCTCATCCGCCATTCTCAAGGCATAGTTATCGGTCATCCCGGCAATATAGTCCACCACTCTCCGTGTCACACTCTCATTGCGAAGGTTATATTCATCGGGCAACTCCGCATCGTGATCGATTAAGTGCTGGTAAAGAAAGCGTACCGTCTCCCTGGCTCGCTCCGACTCGCCCCTAGTTTTATTATACACCTTTTCAAAAAGGAACCGGCGCAGTGTATTTGCTGCCTTCCGGGTCACGGGGCTCATGCCGATGCGCGGCTTTCCACACTCTACCCCGGTTGCAGCCCAGGAGAAGCTTATGACATCCGATACCAGGGTGTTTATTCTCTCTGAATGGGAACTCCCCAGAACGGCTACTGCCTGACGGGGAAGGACATCCTCGCTGATAATGCCTGCCCTCACCGCATCGCCGATGTCATGGTTGATATAAGCGACGATATCCGCAATCTTGCAAACCTGACCCTCAAGCGTATCCACCGATCCCCATTCCTCACTCAGGATGTCTGCTCCGCTCTTGGAGTGCTTCAGGATGCCATCCCGCACCTCCCAGGTCAGGTTGAGTCCCTGTCCATCCCTTTCCAGGAGGTCCACAACCCTCAGGCTTTGCTCGTTATGCCGGAACCCCTCGGGGTAAAGATTATCGAGCACATCTTCGCCCACATGACCGAATGGCGTATGACCCAGATCGTGGCCAAGGGAAATGGCCTCTGCGAGATCCTCGTTAAGATTTAAGGCACGAGCGATAGAGCGGGCGATCTGTGATACCTCCAGAGTATGAGTGAGCCTGGTCACATAGTGATCACCCAGAGGTGCGATAAATACCTGTGTCTTGTGCTTCAGGCGGCGGAATGCTTTACAATGGATAATGCGATCGCGGTCGCGTTGAAACTCCGTCCGCATTGGACACGGCTCCTCATCACGCTGCCTGCCCCTGGACAGACGGCTCTTTGCGGCATAAGGAGATAAGTGCTCCTCCCTTTCCTCAAGCCTCTGGCGGATGTCATAATGAAGAATAGATAATGGCACTTATATGATTACCTTGCCTGTCTTTCTACGCAGGGGTCTATCGTGTGTTGAGAAAATCATCGAGAGTTAGATCGTCGAAGCACACACCGTCGGTTTCCGAGGGGAGTTTGCCTGTTGGACATAGGCTGAAACACTCTCGACAACTCGCACATACTGTGGAAGCGATCTCCGGATGGAATACGACCCGCCGCTCGGTGCCTCTCCCCACAAACCCAATAGCGTTCGCCTGCTTGATCTCACTGCAGTAGCGTACACACAGGCCGCAAAGGATGCAATTGGTCTTCTCTGCCTCAAACCTGCGTTTCTCTATCCCGTATTGGCGGGCCAGGTCTTGTATTACTTTCGCTGGAGAAGAGGCTAGCATTAGCTCTAGGAGCATCTTGCGAATCTTTATGACTTTTGGGGATTCTGTTTTTACTATTAAGCCATCCTCTACCGTATAGACACAGGAGGTTACCAGCCTGCTTCTGCCATTGCGGGATAGCTCCACTGTACATATGCGGCAGGCGCCGTAAGGGGCCAGTTTCTCATGGTAGCAAAGTGTAGGAATATATATACCTGCGTCGCGGGCTGCTTCGAGGATAGTTGCACCCTCTTTCGCTGTGACCCCCCTATCGTTGATGGTTAAAGTGACTTTTTGTAAATTTTTCATTTCTGCGCCTTTTTTACACGCCTTACTTTAGTTCCTTGAGGAGGCGCTGCCGGAACGGGCTGGCCGGAAAGTTTCTCCACCGCAGCGAAACGTGGTGGGCAGACATCGAGGCATGTCCCGCATTTGGTGCACTTATCCTGGTCAATAACATGCACGATGTTCTTACCTCCCATGATCGCCCCCACCGGGCATTCGCGAAGGCAGATCTCGCAGGCCTGACACTGCTCCGGATTGATATAGTATGAGACAAGCGCTTTACAGACACCGGCAGGGCAACGCCTCTCCCTGATATGAGCTTCATACTCATCCTTAAAGTACCGTATAGTGCTCAGCACGGGGTTGGGAGCTGTTGTGCCAAGGGCACAAAGAGATGCATCCTGGACCACCTCGGATAGCTCCTCCAAAAGCTCGATGTCGCCTTCCTGGCCCTCACCGTCACAAATCCTATTCAATATATAGAGCATTTGCCTTATCCCTTCACGGCAGGGAATGCACTTGCCGCAGGACTCCTCAGTGAGAAAAGTTAGGAAATACCTGGCCACATCCACCATACAATCATCTTCATCCATTACAATCATGCCGCCGGAACCCATCATTGAGCCCACTTTGGCAAGCTCATCGAAATCCACCGGGATATCTAAAAGGCTTTCAGGTATGCACCCTCCCGACGGTCCACCAGTCTGAACCACCTTGAATTTCTTTCCGTGGCGAATGCCACCACCGATATCATATATAATTTCCCGTAGCGTCATCCCCATGGGCACTTCCACCAGCCCCGTATTGTTCACCTTGCCCACCAGTGAAAAAATCTTGGTACCCTTGCTCCCCTCTGTGCCAATGCTGGCAAACCAATCAGCACCCCGGCTTATTATCAGGGGTACATTGGCCCAAGTCTCTACGTTATTGAGGTTGCTCGGTTTATCCCCGATCCCGCTCACCGCGGTGCGCGTATACTTTGGCCGTGGCTCCCCTACCTTCCCCTCAATTGCGTTCATCAAGGCACTGGATTCCCCAGAGACGAAGGCTCCGGCTCCGCGGTGCACTGTGACATCGAAATTGAAGCTTGAGCCGAGAATATTTTCACCCAGGAGACCGTATTCCCGCGCCTGGTTCAGGGCAA
>JAIWEW010000072.1:0-6558 GCA_048632005.1 bacterium | reverse complement strand
CAAGATGAGTGCAATGCAACCGACATATCGCCATCTGATTTCTGTGGGTAGTACTCCTAACTTTATAATTTGTGCAATAACTTAGGCCAGGACAATTAGCTTCGACCAATTGCTGCTAGTCCGTACTTTATCAGGGGGAACTACCTATACTACGCGGCTTTCTTTATATAATAAATGGAGATCGCTGAAAAAGAGGTGCCCCGATTATATTGGGGCCAGGGGTCTGGGGTATCCCCACAGCTTTAAAAAACACCGAGAGTGGGGGTTTTGGGGGTTGATTGAGACTACTTCAGCAATCTCATAGTAAAGGGAAATAGTTCAATCTAACGGAGGCGAAGTTCTGCTTAACCTTATCTTTGCCTTTGATAATTGCTCCGAATTGTGTGCTGTGTCCGGGGAGTAGATACTCGATATCCAGTTCCGATAACCGCTCTATGCTATGCTTTAGCATCTTACCATTCCCATTGGGTAGGTCTGTCCTTCCTATCCCACCGTAAAATAGTACATCCCCCGTGATTAATACCCGGTTATCGGGCCAGTAAAGACATATTGAGCCTGGAGAGTGACCCGGTGTGTGGAAAATATCGATATTTAGATTGCCCTCCTTACCCAGACTCAGGTCGCCCTCTTTGAGGTAAAAACTCGGCTCGAAATTTATCCCCCGCCCCAACATCCTAGTCATCATCTCGCTCATTTCCCTGCGATACCCATCCTCCTCCTCGTGAATGGCGATGAGAGACTGGCCGGGTTTCCCCCGCCTCGCCTTGCTCCTTACCACCAGAGTTTCATTTGCTTCGCAATGATCAGGGTGGCAATGGGTATTGATAATCAGACCGATGTCCTCGGGTTCAATGCTATCCCTGCCCATAGCACTCAGCAATTGGTCCAGGCATCTTTCATTACTCTCGTTCACCACATGTCCCGGATCGATTAGTACATGAGGTCGGTCCCCGCGCAGCACATGGGTAAAAATGTAGCTATTACAGTTATTGCCCTTCCCCGGCCAGATATAGCAGTATAGGTTTTCCAGTAGATTCATCCTCTGACCTTCCTCAATGGTCCGGAGATTTCGTATCACTAAAGTATTGTACAAGTACAATACTTTGCCCGCAAAGCCAAAGGATAGTATAATTGAAGCGCGTCAAATTATCCAGCGTCTGCGGTAGATAAGTAGGATTGTTAAGAGGAAGCTCGGAAAGAAATGGGGGAGATGAAGAGCGCCTTTGAGAGGGCTCTTGAAAAAGTCGATAAGCTAGGGAAGCTTTCCCCTGAGGAGATGAGGGAAAGAGAGGAGGCGGAATATACCCCCGTCGGACGGGCAATCGCCGATCGATTCCTTGGCCACGGCCACAAGCAAATCCTTAAGGAAGAGGTGGAGCGGTATAGCAGTGATGAAAAGGGCATCGTTGTCAGGGCAACACTATCCAGGCTGGTTGAGGCGATAGATCTATCGAGCGGTGATCTAATCGAGAGGTCGCTGGACGGGATGCTCACTTTAAAGGGGGAGGAACGAATCGGTGGGACGATTGATAGGATTAAGATACTCTTTGCAGAGTTTCAGGAGGAGAGGGAACAGGAATACGAAAGGGAAAAAGGAAATATCGAGAAGAGCGAGAGGGAGCTGCTGCATCAATTAAGGATCACGGGAAGTGCGGTGGGGGCGATTAATCCGAAGGCCAGCGAATCCCTGAGTATTGTTTACGAGCAACTTAACTCCCGATTCAACGAAAGGCTGGAAGCACTCAAGCTTGAACTGCAAATTATCTTAGCTGAGAGCTGAAATTACCGATCGCTTCACCAGACAGCTTACGTTATCGCCAGTGTTAAGAAGTCGGTAGTATTCTCTATGGCTTGCATCTCCACCGAGAGCGATATCCCAATATAGAGATCCCAGTGGGCTTTGGAAGCGTTTCTCGTTCCCGTGTATGAGTTAATAGCTTATATGTCGCTGTCTTAAGATTTGCGAGATTTATACATTTTGCAAAGCTAGAATAATTTAATAAAGGAGAGACAAATATGGCAATGGCATTGGAAGGGATCAAGATAATCGACCTCACACGGCTGGGGCCGGGGCCTTACTGCACTATGCTCCTGGCTGATATGGGGGCAGATGTGATCAAGATCGAGGCCGGTGGCGGGCGCGCCGCTCAGACGATCGAAGTGATGGACGCTGATGTAGAGGAAAGGAGGCGTGCATTTAACGCCGAGGGGCGAAACAAGCGCAGTATCGTATTAAACTTGAAGATGGATGAAGCGCGCGAGGTATTTTTCAAACTTATAAAGGATGCCGATGTCGTTATCGAGGAGTTCCGCCCGGGCGTATTAAAACGACTGGGTATAGATTACGATACTATCAGTAAGATAAATCCAGGAATAATCCTTTGTTCCATTACTGGTTACGGTCAAGATGGCCCCTATGCGCAACTTCCCGGCCACGATATCAACTACCTATCGATAGCCGGTGCGCAGAGCATGATCGGCCCCCGCGGCGGCCCCCCAGTAATGACCTTCAATCTTATCGGCGATTACTCTGGCGGCAGCATGCAGGCTGCCCTTGGTATAACTACAGCCCTGATTGCCCGGGAGCGCACGGGCAGAGGGCAGCATGTGGACGTATCTATGACGGACGGCATCGTTTCACTGATGCACGGCGAGGCCGCCGGCTATTTTGATACCGGCAGGATACCCACACCAGGTGATCTCCTCGTAATTGGCGGAGCACCCTTTTATGGCGTATACGAAACGAAAGACGGTAAGTATATAAGCATCGGTGCCCTGGAGCCCTGGTTCTACGCTAATCTCTGCGAGTTGCTCGGCCGCGAGGACCTTCTTCCATATGAGTGGGATATAACGAAGTGGGATGATCTATCATCCGAGTTCCGCCAGATCTTCCGTACCAAGACCAGGGATGAATGGGTCGAGCTTCTGCGGCAAAAGGACGTGTGCGTGGCCCCGGTATATACTGTAGATGAGGTCTTCGATGATCCCCAGGTGGCCCACCGCAAGATGCTGGTGGAGATCGATCACCCCACGCTGGGAAAGGTCAAGCAGGTGGGCATCGGTATTAAGTTTTCGGATACGCCCGGAGCGGTAAAGAGCATAGCCCCTAAGCCCGGTCAGCATACCGATGATATTATGCTGAGCCTGGGCTACACCAAGGAAAGCATCGCCGAATTGCGACAGTCAGGGGCCATAGCCTAAGTGTAGTTGGTTTTTAACACCAAGGCCACTGCGCCTAATGCCTCGGCGTCTACTCCCAATCGGGCCAGCTCGATACGAACTGCTCTGGCCGGCAACTCATAGGCACGCTCCTTGACCACTTTAGTAGCTGGTTCGAGGAGCATTTGTCCCATTCTGGCTAAGCCACCACCAATAAGTATGAGCTGTGGGTTGAAAATATTGATCAGGTTAACCAGTCCTATCCCTAAATAATAGCCAGTCTGTGAAATCATTTCCTTGGCCAGCAGGTCGCCATCCTTGGCCGCAAGAAAAACGCGGTTCGCGCTAACGTTATCGAGCTGTCCATCGGCGAAATCCAATATGCTGGTCTGGGCGCCAGCCTTGATCTGCTTTACCGCCTCCCTGGCCAGGGCTGTCCCGGAGGCGAGGGTTTCCCAGCAACCGGAGTTGCCGCAGGGGCAGCGAGTGCCGTTGATATCGATGGTCATGTGCCCGATCTCCCCCGCGCTGCCCGATGCGCCGTGATAAAGCTGACCCGCGATTATGATTCCACCACCGATCCCGGTACCTACACATACGTAGATGAGATTGGCGACACCCACCAAACCGCCAAAATAGTATTCCCCCAGTGCAGCAACATTAGCATCATTATCTAAGTAGACGGGAACGTTAAATTCCCGCTGGATTATGTCCCTCAACTGGACATTATGCCAGCCTGGTAAGTTTGGAGAGAGGGTGATTACACCGGATTCTACGTCGCAGGCACCGGCAGCACCAATACCTATGCCCGCAATGTCAGTACTGGATGCTACTTGCTTGATGCACTCGATGACCCGCAAAATGACAGCATCCGGCCCCTCTTGAGCCAGGGTGTCCTTCAGCACCTGTCTAGAAATATTGCCGCGGGAGTCCGCCAGGATTGCATTTATCTTGCTGCCTCCCAGGTCGACACCCACAATCATTTTTTCGAGCTTTTCGGGCATGGCACCCCTTAGGATATAGTATCAAGGGTAGCAGGTCAATCAGGTGTACTCGTCCGGTATATCAGTGACAAAGTACCGCTGGCCCATCACCGCTGTCATTGCAAGCGGAGTGAAGCAATCTCACAATTGCATGCCCGTCCACCCATGCTGAGAATGTCAGAGAAGTGAAGCATTCCCCGCTTTTGCGTGCTTCGATAGAATACCAGTAATTAGATCAACCCATCTATCTGAAGGAGATCACCAGGAAAAGCAATGCTCGGTCCAAAGATTCTCGCCGTGGTCAGCATCCTGAGGAGCTATGGAAGGACTCTGGGTAGAGAAAAAGCTGGCTGAATATTATAATAGTTCCCGCTCGCTCATCTCGATGGCGTGTTGCATCTGGGCACTGAGCTCCGGCGGCAGGCCCTCAATGTCAACGCTGAGAAATCCCCTGACAATAACCGACACCGCCTCATCCCGGGATAGGCCCCGTGCCATGAGGTACTCTATCTCTTCCTCCGCTATCTTCCCCACAGCCGCCTCGTGAGATAAATCCACACCTTCTACCGCTCCCTCAAGTTCGGGGATGGCATGTATTGTTCCTTTCTCAGATAGGATCAGACCCCGGCACTCAAGATGTCCCTTTACATCCGCGACTTGCCCGACAAGGTGACCCCGAGCAATAATGTTTCCCCCGGTAGTAATCGCCCGCGAAACAATCTCCGCCCTGCTTCCCCTGGCTTCTAATATCGCCCGGGAGCCAATATCCATTGATGTGCCCGGAGCGGCAACAAGAACGCTGTTGAACCGCACCAGCGCATTTTCTCCCACACATCTTGCCGTAGGGTACATCTGCACCGTACGCACAGGCTTAAGGCAAACGTAATTACTTAAGAAAACGCCGTCCTCTTCAATAACTATCCCGCTGCGGGGGCGCACAGCCATCTTGGGAGCCCAATTATGGATCATAGTAAACGAAATCTTCGCCCCCTTCTTGACATAGAACTCGGAAATACCGATGTGAAGGCCCTCCCTTTCTATTTTCGCGGTAGCACAGCCGGTAATTATATGAAGCTCAGCGCCCTCCTCGGCGATGATGATATTATGCACATTCTGCACCAAACCATGCTGGGCGATATAAAGACACGCCTGGACCGGTTGCACAGACTTTGTCCCGGGAAGTGCCCGGATGAAATAGCCGTGATGCTGGTTGCGCTCCGCCTCTTTAGTAAATTTGTCGGCATCAGGCGAAACCGCCTTCCACCAGTAATCCGAGAGCCAGGGGTATTTCTCCAGCGCCTCCACGCTGCTCATCACCTCCAGTCCCTCCTGCTCCGACTTAGAATGAACAACCGAGTGGTCGATTTGGATGAAGGTACCGGAGCGCTGTGCCGCATCATCCAGCATTACCCCCGATTCCAGGATACGCTCCTTTGCTTGAGGCAGAATGTGAGAGGGGTTCTCTTGATAGGGATGTTCCCCCGCTACTCTGGAGTAAGCTTCAAGATCGATGTCATTCCCAGAGGATGCGGGTATTCCGCGGGCCCTATTAACCTTTCCCTTAGTTGATTTGGTACGGTTTATTTCTGACATACAGCACAGCCCTCATATCCATTACCCTTTATGCTGGTCAGAATTTCCTGCGGATTTCCACGACACCAGATGCCGCCGTTGAGCAGAACGCACGACCTGTCGGCATCGACATAGTCCAGGATATGCCCGGTATGTGTGATGATCAGCCCCGAGCTGGTTCGACTACGCATCCGGTCCTTCTGCAAAATCTCATTTATCATATTTCCTACCAGGGAGATGTTTACCAGATCGACACCGGAATCGGGTTCATCTAGTAGTACAAATTCCGGGCTCTGGGCAATCAGCTGGAGCAGCTCTGATCGCTTGACCTCTCCACCGGAAAAACCATAATTTATCTCCCGATCTAGAAGCTCAACCATGTTCGCCTTTTGAGCCAGCCGCTCGATAACGTCGCCGTCTTCTCTACCACGAAGGCAAGCCTTAACCATTTCTCTCATCTTCACGCCACGCACCACCGGAGGACGTTGCAAGAGGATACCTATGCCCATACGGGAGCGCTCATCAATCGGCAAATGGGTTATATCTGTCCCGTTAAATACGATTCGCCCCCTGGTTACTTTGTAGCGGGGGAAGCCCATTATCGCCATCAGCAATGTTGTCTTTCCGCTGCCATTAGGACCGAATAGGACCAGGGTCTCACCAATGTCAACGCTGAAGCTAACATCATGAATTACTTCTCTACCCCCAACGTCTATAGTTAAATTTTCCACCTCTAGCATATGTCCACCTCTTCTAGCTATCATTAGTTTATGTTTTTTCCCGTTTTTTCGCAAGACGAATGCGCGAGTATATTGGTAGTTATACTATTTACCTTTATGAGAAA
>JAIWEW010000071.1:0-6558 GCA_048632005.1 bacterium | reverse complement strand
GTTCTTATAGCTGGGGGGCACCCCCAGACCCCCAGCAGAAAGTATCCTGCACCTCTTTTTCAGCGGTCTTTCTATTTATAACCTTCTAAATATCTCACAAACGTACACAGGTTTGGCCCTAGCTCCAGCCTGGCAGATAACAACCATCATCGCAAATTTGCGTAACAGGGCTTTCTTGAAGTCTCGATTTCCAGCGCAGAGGTCAGGTTTTTACTGGACAATCCAGTCGACCAATTCAATTGGGCAAGCTGAGACGGTGAGTCATCTCAGCTATTCTTTACATGCAATCATTATACTGTTATAATTGCGCAACAATTATGGCCAGACGTATTTATAAGGGGGGAGTTGGATAATGCCCGAAGATATTAGGTGTCCCAAATGTGGCTCCAAAACGGTTATTCGAGCATCACAAAAAGGCCCGAATGCTGGCCAGTCATTCCATGTGTGCACACGTTATCCTGAGTGCAAAGGCAAAGTTGCAATCGAAGAGCAAAATAGCACTAATGGCACTATTATTCAGGCGGAAGGGGTTCACAAGACCTACGATACGGGCAAGGTAACGGTGGATGCCCTGAGGGGTGTTGACCTGAGCATAACGAGGGGCGAGATGGTGGCTGTTATGGGGCCATCCGGCTGCGGCAAAACGACTCTCCTGAACGTCCTTTCGGGGCTAGATGATGTTACCGATGGCCAGGTGACCATTGAGGGTGCCTCTATTCACGACATGTCGGACAAGCGGCGCACCAGCTACCGGGCCAATAGGATGGGCTTTGTCTTTCAGTCCTTCAATCTGCTGCCGGTTCTCAGTGCTGTGGAGAACGTGGAACTTCCCCTCCTTCTGGCCGGGGTGAAGCCAGGGAGTGCGCGGAAGCGAGCGCAGGAGGCCCTGGCGCTTGTGGGTCTCGCAGAGGAGGGCCCCAAGCTCCCCGCAGAGATGTCCGGCGGCCAGCAACAGCGGGCGACCGTCGCCCGGGCGCTGGTGAACGAACCTGCAATTGTATGGGCTGATGAGCCTACGGGGAACCTGGACAGCGAGAACGCTACCGATATAATGGACCTGCTGTGCAGGCTGAACAAGGAAAAGGCTCAGACATTCGTCATCGTCACCCATGACCTCGCCGTCGGCCGCAGGACACACCGGATCCTGCGGATGGCAGACGGTACGATCGTGGAGGAGCTCACTATGGGTGGCTGCTAATCACTGCTTCAATTGGCAGCGTATTGAACGATGCTTGAGAAGGAGGCACAACATGTTCGCAAGGATAACGCTGTTTGAGATCGATACGCTCAGAATGAGCCTGGACGACGCCCTTGAACGGTTTAAGGAGCTTGTCGTGCCCGAGGCGCGAAAGCGCGAAGGATACGAGGGTATGTATGTAATGCGCACGCCGGAGGGCAAAGGGCTAATTATGAGCCTGTGGGAGAGCGAGGAAGCAGCTACGGCCGGTATAGCGAGCGGATACTACGAGGAGCAGGTGTCTAAGTTCTTGACCCTGTTTCACGCGCCACCCGGGCGCGAGCACTACGAGGTGGTCTTCGCCGAAGCTCCCGGTATGACGCGCTCGTAGGCTAGCGTAACTGACGCAGCAGCTTCGGCCTGCTGAGCGTGTCCGGGCTGACTGAGAGGAATACTATACGGTAATGGAAAAGCTATTTGGCATACCTATAAATCAACTAATGGTGGCCCTGGTGGTCATTTTCGTCGTGGCGCTTGCCGCCATGGCCGTTGTTGCCATGCGGAACCGGGTGATCTTCAAGATGGCGGTGCGTAATGCACCCCGTCGCCGGGCACAAACGGCCCTCATTGTGCTAGGTCTGATGCTGGCAACCCTTCTCTTCTCCGCCTCCTTCACCGTAGGTGATACCCTGAACAACTCAATTCGATCAGAGGCACTGAAGCAGATCGGGATGGTGGATATCGTAGTGCAGGCAGAGACAGCAGACCCGTCCGGCCATCCTGCCTACTTTAACGAGGCTTATTTCGATACAGTGCGCGAGGGGCTCGCGGGCGTCACAGAAGTAGATGGTGTGGCTCCCCTGTCCACCGAGGTTGCCCCGGTTGTCGCACTGAACACGGGATTGAATGAGCCCCAGGTAGACATCCTCGGCTATGCCGAGGAGGGGATGAGCGAATTTGACCAGCTCGAGAGCGAACAGGGGAATATTCTTTCTGTGTCTGACCTTGCCGATGGTCAGGTATATATGAGCAACGAGCTTGCCAGTGAGCTGGATGTGGGCACGGGCGATACAGTTAACGTGTATTTAGTGTCTGAACCCGCCGATCTTGAAGTGGCTGGGGTGTACACGAAAGGGGCGAATCCCGCCGACAAGCTTTCTGTGGTAATGCCCCTGACCCAGCTACAGGCACTGACGGGTAACGAGGGCAAGATAAATTCCATTATTATTTCTAACCAGGGAGATGCCATTCAGGGCGCTGAGCACACCGACGCGGTAATGTCCAGCCTGGAACCCCTGCTGGAAGGGAGTGGGCTGGAGGCAGAGCCGGTGAAGCAGGATGCATTGGATGATGCCGATGAAGCCGGAAGTACGTTCTCTGCCATATTCCTCATGTTTGGACAGTTCTCCATTGCGGCGGGCATTCTGCTCATCTTCCTCATCTTTGTCATGCTGGCCGCGGAGCGTAAACGTGAGCTGGGCATAGCCCGGGCTGTGGGAGCGCAGCAGGGGCACGTCATCCGTATGTTCGCCTTCGAAGGAGCCATCTACGCTCTCGTCGCTGCTGCCGTCGGTAGCGTGCTGGGGGTGGTGGTGGGCTGGGGGATGGTCCGTATCATCGCTATTGCCTTTGGCCAGGTGGACCTTGAGCTGGCTTTTTCCTTTCAATGGCAAAGCGTGATCATGGCATACACCCTGGGCACGGTTTTCACCTTCATCGTGGTACTTATCTCCTCATGGAGGGCGAGCCGCCTGAACATCGTGCGGGCCATCCGGGACATCCCGGAGCCTCGCATTGTTCGCAAGACAATTAAGGGATTGATTCTGGCAATCATGCTACCTATTATAGGTCTCCTTATAGCCATGTATGGCATTGGAAATGAACAATTAGCTCCATGGATGCTGGGGACCTCACTTGTGATTATCGGCGTGCCTCTCCTGGCCCGGCGATTCGGTCTGCCGGAACGGGCCGCTTTCACTATAGCCGGACTTGGCCTGGTGGTATGGTGGCTCCTTCCCCCGGGTACCCTGGAATCCATTCTGCCGGAGATGCAGCAGGGTATGGAGATGTTTTTCCTCTCCGGCATCATGCTGGTGTTGGGAGCAGTGTGGGCTATAATCTACAACTCGGATTTGCTGATAGCGGCTATGGTGCGCCTCTTCGGTCGCATCCGAGGCATGCCCCCAGTGCTTAAGACCGCAGTGTCATACCCTTTACAGAACCGCTTCCGCACAGGCAACATCCTGGCTATGTTCTCTCTGATAGTGTTCACCCTCATCGTGATGGCCTTTATCACCCACAGCATGAGTGGAATTTTCTCGGACACAGAAACGATATCAGGCGGCTATCAAATCCGAGCCGATACCAGCTACACCAACCCCATCCCGGATATCTGGAAAGCCCTGGAGCAGGGCAATGGTGTGGACCCAGATGACATCCAGGCCATCGGCAGCTTCAACGGAGCGCCGGTGAAGGTGAAACAGGAAGGGACTGAACAGGAGTTTACCGACTATTACCTCCAGGGGGTAGATGCAGGCTACACCGACAGCGTAAATTATGGGTTCGCTATGATGGCCGAGGGCTACGACTCACCCCGGGAGATATGGCAGGCCCTTCAGGAAGAACCTGAGACAACAGTAGTCGCTGCCTATTTGGTACCTACCAAGGCCAACTACAACTTTGGCGGGCCTGACCTGGACTTCCAACTTGAGGGGTTCTTCATAGAGGACGAGGTCCTGCCCGATGATGTATACATTCTGGCGCAGGATCCCCGCACCGGGGAAGAACAAAGGCTCCTGGTCATCGGGGTACTGGACCAGATGGCCTTCTACGCTGGCAGTGGAGTGATTACCTCTGATGAGATGGTGAACGCTCTGCTTTTACAACCAGTACCGCCTCAGTCATACATGTTCCGGATCGAGGAGGGCGTGGATGCCGAAGCCACCGCCAAGGCGTTGGAGAAACAGTTTCTGGAGCACGGCATGCAGGCGGTGGTGATAGAAGAAGAGATTCGCGATATTGAGAGCATTAACGTGATGATGAATAACCTGCTGCAGGGATTCATGGGCCTTGGCCTGGTGGTAGGTATAGCTGCCCTGGGGGTCATCGCTGCCCGCTCCGTAGTGGAGCGGCGAAGGCAGATCGGCGTACTGCGCGCCCTGGGATTCCAGAAGGGCATGGTGCAACTTTCCTTCCTGATAGAGTCCTCTTTTATTGCCCTGCTCGGCATTGCCCTTGGCGTCGCCCTGGGTGCTGCTCTCTCTGTCCAGATCCTTGACACTATGAGCGATAACTTCGCAGGCATTACATATAAGGTCCCGTGGGTCAATATAGTGGTGGTGGTTATAATCGCCTACGGTGCTTCGCTGCTTACCACCTATCTGCCGGCGAGGCAGGCATCTAAGATTTATCCAGCGGAGGCTCTGCGGTTCGAATAAGCTCTTGCCATAGTGGGTGACAGCGAGGACGTGGAAGAACGCCTGGATGTGGTACTTGGCTATGAGATTGATGTCCTAGGGGATGCCTGCGCTATGCGCAGTAGTACTCGGCTGTTCTGGTGGTGACCTCTAACTCGTTTCTGAAGCCTTCCAGTAGCTGCTTTGTGTTAAAACCTATCTGCACCTGCCATTTTGGGAAGCCCGCCCGGTGCAAATGGTCTATATATCCACGATTACTGGTCGGGGTGAGAGGATTCGAACCTCTGACCTCTTGCACCCCATGCAAGCGCGCTAAACCGGACTGCGCCACACCCCGATTTCCCCCAGATACCACATTATATCGATATGTACTACGAATTACAAGGAGACTGCTGAAATAATACTCTCAATCAACCCCCTAATCCCCCAATCTTGGGGGACTTTTTAATGCTGGGGGACACCCCCAGACCCCCGGCAGGAAGTATCCTGCACCTCTTCACCTCTTCTTCAGCGGTCTCACAAGGTTACTAGCTATAAAATTTGCTTTGGCACACCAGAAATGCTAGAATCTATAGTGACAAGTACCTCATGCCTACCTACGAATACGAATGTAACCTCTGCCGTAACCGGTTTGATCGAAGACAGCGGTTTGATGATGAACCAGTAAGTATCTGCCCGCAATGCCAGGGTAGTGCGCGCCGTGTCTTCCATGCCGTACCCATCGTTTTCAAGGGTAGCGGCTTTTATTGCACGGATCACGGCCGGGGGAGGGCAGGCTCCACCGGCAAGGAAAAAGGAGAGCCCGTCACGAAAGAACCAGCTGAGAAGGCAGGTGCGGACACTACGTCTAAGGCGTCGACGGAGAGCAAGACCGAGGATAAAAAAATAGCGACACAGCAAGTTGAAAGCGCTACTACAAAGAGTAAGTAAAGCCTCGGTTAGCGTCGCCGACGAAGTGGTAGGGCAGATCGGTCACGGACTGGTCGTATTCTTGGGCATATCCAGAGGGGACACAGAGCGTGATGCCCTATATCTGGCGGAAAAAACAGTTGGTCTCCGCATTTTCCCCGATAGCGAAGGCAGGTTCAACCTCTCCGCCCTGGACACCGGTGCCGAGCTTCTGGTAGTAAGCCAGTTTACCCTGCTCGCTGATACCAGAAAGGGAAAACGCCCCAGCTTCACCGAGGCAGCAAAACCTGAGGAGGCTGAAGCACTTTTCGAGCGGTTCCTTTCCTATCTTCGCTCCAGCAGGCTCAGGGTAGAAAGTGGCTTATTTCAGCAGCACATGCTGGTGGAGATCCATAACGACGGGCCGGTCACCATCCTCCTGGATAGCAAAGATAAATACCCCGAGCGGTGACCATCGGTAACAACCCCTAGTTCCAATCAACCCGAATATATAAAGTAGCTATTAACTGCATCTAATTGCACCTGCAATCCATTGCATTTATCTCTGAATTGTGCTACGCTAGGAAAGTGATGAAGGATATCAATCGTGCCAAAGAGGCCGGCGAAGCATTAAGGGATCTGGGTTACCGGCTGACCCCTCAACGCCAGCTTATCCTCACCGCCATTCAGGATAGCGATGACCATATAAGCGCCGAGGAGATCCATGCCCGGGTGTGCGCCAAATATCCACACGTAAATATCTCCACTGTCTATCGCACCCTTGAGCTTCTGAAGAATCTGGGTCTGGTGACCGAGACCGACCTGGGCAGTGGGCGATATCGCTATCATTATGCCGACAAGGGACACCATCACCACTTAATCTGTGAAAGGTGTAACGCCATCATCGATGTAGACGAATCCCTGTTCCTACCTATACAGCACACCTTGTTTATGGAGTACGGTTTCCGCGCCAATATGAACCATCTCGCCATCTTCGGGTGCTGCACACAGTGCCAGCAATGATTTTTTAATAGGCTGTTATTGCAATTAATCGCATCTAGACCAGATGCAGAAAGC
>JAIWEW010000070.1:0-6585 GCA_048632005.1 bacterium | reverse complement strand
ATAAAACGGTAGGTAACTAAGAGTCCATTGAAAAAGAGGTGCAGGATACTTCCTGCCGGGGGTCTGGGGGTGTCCCCCAGATTAAAAAAAGTCCCCCAAGATTGGGGGATATAGGGGGTTGATTGAGAGTATTTCAGCAGTCTCTAAGAATTTATTGGGGGATAAACTGATGTGGGCCTTTCAGTTCCTCTGTGGAGTTAGCTACGGATTGACTATCGCACATCCCCATGAGGTGGCAGTGGGCTCTTTCCCTGCAGTGGTGAGGTTAACGCCTATGAAACAGACTTTCCCTATGTTGCTAGGAATGGGCAGCAACCCCCGCCCGCTTCATTATCTCCCGGGCCGCCACCACGCCCGACGCCGATGCCTGAACCAGACCGCGTGTAACTCCGGCGCCATCCCCTGCGGCAAACATGTTGGCTATTTCGCTCTCCAGGCTATTGCTGAGGGCAAGACGCAAGGAATAGAATTTGACCTCGATTCCATAAAGTAGGGTATGGCGCGAGGCCACGCCCGGGGCCAGCCTGTCCATAGCGCCCAGCATCTCTATAATGCTTTTCAGGTGACGATAGGGGAGGGCGAAGCTGAGGTCGCCCGGGGTTGCACTCTTCAGCGTGGGCTGGACATTACCCCTTGCGATGCGCTCCTTGGTGGAGCGCCGACCCTCCATCAGATCGCCAAGGCGCTGCACGATCACACCGCCGCTGAGGATGTTGGCCAGTCGAGCGAGGTATCGCCCATAGGCGATAGGGTCGCGGAAGGGTTCGGTAAAGGTAGTGCTCACCAGGAGGGCAAAATTTGTGTTATTCGTTTTTCGCTCCGCATAACTATGCCCGTTCACTGTGGTCACCGGGTCGCTGCCCCCGGTGGACTCCATTGTTACCTCCCCCGCCGGGCATACACAGAAGGTTCTTACCCGGTCGTCGAAGGATTTAGAATAATATTCCAGCTTGCACTCATAAAGGGCATCGGTTAACTCCCTGAGAACCGCTTCCGGCACCTCTACCCTGACCCCTACATCGATGGGGTTAGTTTGAAGGGTGAGCCTGAGGCGATCTGCCTCCCGGGCGAGCCAATCTGCCCCTTCCCTCCCCGGGGCAATGATCAGATAGCGGCACTCGAAACGCTGTCCATCCTCCGTCTCGACACCCCTTACCGTTCCATCCTCGGTCAGGACGGCGCGCGCTACTGTGTTGACTTTTACTTCAACCCTACCGGAGAGGAATTCACGCATCTCCCGAAGCACGTCACGGGAGTGCTCCGTCCCCAGATGGCGAACTGTCATCGGGAAAAGGCGCAGGTCGGCCAGGGTAGCCCTGCGCTCCAGCTCCTCCACCTCATCCCCATTCCCATAGACCCGGTTCGAGCCGCCAAACTTGAGATAGATACTATCAACGTATTGCACTAGATCCTCGGTACCCTTCAATCCGAGGTAATCTATAAGCCTCCCCCCAACCTCAGCAGAGAGTGTAAGCTTACCATCGCTGAAGGCACCGGCGCCCCCCAGTCCGCTCACCAGGTCGCAGGGGGAACACGGGGGACAGCTTATCCCCTTGTCAGCAAAGGGGCAGGTACGGGAATCGATGTCCTTGCCCTTTTCCAGAAGCAGGACGCTCAGATCCGGGGCTTGACAGAGTTCCATTGCGGCGAAGATGCCCGCTGGCCCGCCGCCCACTATGATCACATCGTATTTATCAGGCAATTCTCTCTCCGTGCCTATTCTAACCCGGGCCTAATAGGTTGTCAAAAGGAATGCCTTTCACCTACTCAGCCGCCTGAGAATGTCCCAGAACGCCCCTCGATAGCCATCCCGGATAGCGCTCGTAAGGACGGTATTATCATTGTAGTTATAATTCTGGTCTGCAGCCTCCCCCGACATGAAAAAGAAGCGCTCATCGTCATCCACCAGGCTGGCCAGATACTCTGGCGCATCCTCTCCAATGCTCGAGGACAGAAAGAAGACGGGGGCGAAGAACTTGTCGTCCCCGGCGCCCCGAATATTGGGGTTCAGATCTACAGGCCCCTGCTTGTGTACCATCTCCGCCAGTCTCGTTTCAGGTAAGATGCGCACCCCCAGGCTTGCGCCAACCCTGGATGGGGAGAGCCGTTTCATCATTGTTATAGTCTCTAATAGAGTATCTTTGGTCTCGCCAGGACCACCGAGGAGCAGGTCGTACATAAAAATAATGCCGTGGCGGTGGCAGAGCTGAGCGGTGTGCACTACGTCTTCTACAGTGAAATCCCGGTCCAAAGTGCGCAGCATATGGTCATTCGCGCTATCGACGCCAAAGTTAATACCGGCGCACCCCGCCTTAGGGAACAGGGTGGCAAGCTCCTCGTTAAAGGGAGCGGGGCTACAGTAGGCATACCACCTGATTTTTGATCCCAACCCCCTGTTAACGATTTCAAGGCATACCTCCTCGGCATGAGCGGCTGGAAAATTGAACTCGCTATCGCAGAAGTGGAAATGGTCGATCCCCATCCGAAGCAGCACCTCGATCTCATCCACCACGCTCTTCGGGGAACGCTGGCGTACCGTCCTCCCCTTTGCCAGGGGGTCAGCACAGTAAATGCATCGTTTGGGGCAGCCACGCTTCGCCTCTATGTTGCCCATGCCCCCTTCTAAAAAGTAACGGCGGTTATCTACCGCGTTTCGTTCCGGGGCGGCCATGTTCTTCAGATCGAGGTATTCTGGGGGATTGCGACGGTAGCCTTTAGTTACGCGATACACGAGTCCGGGGACACCGTGATAACCCTCTCTACCCGCCATCTTGGTCAATAGTAATGGGAGCGAGTATTCCCCTTCACCCCATATTCCCATATCGAGGCTGCAGTATTGGAGAATGGCCTCAGGCATAGTCGAGAACCCCGACCCGCCCAGGATCAAAGGGGCAGAGGAATGCGCACGGATGCTGTCGATTATCTCCTTGATCCTGGGGATAAAGAAATCCTGCGTGGTAAAACAGGTGTCGTCGGTGTTGCGCAGGGTAATGGCGATAGCAAAAACGCTGTTTAAAGCGAAATATCGATCGATTTCCGCGGTGAAATCCTCTGGA
Source organism: bacterium (assembly GCA_048632005.1). GTDB lineage: Bacteria > Chloroflexota > Dehalococcoidia > E44-bin15 > E44-bin15 > JAAXQM01. The sequence continues at coordinate 3,529 of JAIWEW010000070.1, read as the reverse complement.
TTTTGGCAAAAACAGAGGTCCAGGAGGTCAACCTCGAAGCCGCTCTCGCTGAGGGCCGAGGCGAGATAGTCCAAAGCGAGGGGCGCTACCGGCGGCTTCATCTGGTTGGGGTTAACCAGGAGCACCTTATGAGCCAGGGCTGTCTCCCTTCCCGGACACATAGCCCTCCGCAATGATATTGAGCACCGGCCTCTTGAAGGGTTTCACCTGCTCGTGAACCTCATCCCTTACGCACCGTACCCTCCCCTCAATTGTCAGAGCGGAAGCGATTGTACGCCGCCATCTTGCTCAGTACCAGGGCTGCCCTACGCCCGTCAGTGTAGAAAGCGACCCCTTTCATGGGCAAAGGCTCTTCCATCATCCTCTTCCGGGCCGGCGTGGTAACGAAGACTATTGGCTTCTCTACCTCCCCCGACACTGCCAGCACCTTCTCCATATAATCGGATTTCCAGCTCCCCCTGGTGATGAGCAACATATCCACCCCTTCATCCTTCCCCAGCGCCTCTATGGTATCGACATATAATTGAGAATTAAAAGTTGACAGCATACCTAAGTCAACCGGGTTATCGGTGCACGTGCCCACCTGTGGTACAACTTCGTCAAGCCTCTTCCTGGTGTACTGGGAAAGCTGGGCAATCTCCAGCCCGTATTCAATGCAGGCATCGGCGATTGCCACCCCCATGCCTCCCATTCCGGATACGATGGCGACCCTGTTGCCCCTGGGCAACGGAAGAAAGTAGAAAGCCTGGAGATAGTCCAGCATCTCCTCCGCGCTATCCACCCTTATCATGCCCGTCTGCTTGAAGACAGCCTCCCATACCGTAGCAGATCCCGAGAGTGCACCAGTATGAGAGGAAGCAGCACGTGAGCCTACATCACTTGTCCCGCCCTTCCATAGCAGGATAGGCTTGATCTTGGAGACCTGCCGGGCAAGCCTGTAGAACCGTCGCCCCTCGACTACACCCTCCATATAGGCTATTATTATGTCCGTCTCCGGGTCCTGGCCGAAGTACTCAAGCAAGTCCGACTCGTTGAGGTCACACACGTTCCCGCAGCTTACCGCTTTGCTAAAATATATCCCTTGAGTAGCTGCCGCTACGGGGAACATCACGGAAAGGGAGCCACTATGGGAGAACATGCCTACCGGGCCGCTCTCTTTCGGCATGACACCGGCAAAGTTCACCAGGTTCGACGAAGGGCAGTAGATGCCAACGCAGTTCGGCCCGATTAGCCTGGTGCCATTCCGCCGCGAGATCTCAACGATCTCCTGCTCCAGCTTTATGCCCTCGCTGTCCTTCTCCCCAAATCCCGAGGTGCATATCACCACCCCCTTGATGCCCTTCACGGAGCAGTCACGTACTACCTTTGGCACCGTTTCCCGTGGAGAGAACACAACTGCCAGATCCACGTCCCCCGGAATGTCCTGCGCCGTGGGGTAAGCCTTTACCCCCATGACTTCCTGCTCTCCGGGGTGCACTACATACAGCTTGTCCTTGTCAAAGCCCTGTTGAATAAAGCCGCCCAGGAAAAATTTACCAAGATTGCCATCATTGTTAGAAGCCCCTATTATAGCTACACCCCGCGGGTGGAAGATTCGCTCCAGCTCCTCTACGGTTTTCCCGTCTTTCAATCTATCCTTCCCGCTCCAGTGAAGTGCGCCAGGTTTGAAGGAGGGCTTGACTGGCGAGGAGTTCATCGGTTGCGGAATAAGGGTCTATCTCACCTTTCTCCACGCGCTCCAGGGAGTCAGTGAGCCGCTCATTTTGCCGTATCAATGCAAGAATCCGCTCGCGGACACTACGTTCCACGACCTCCAGGAACTCCGCCCTTCTTTGCGCCTTACGGCGGATGTCGAGCTGCCCAGCCTCCTCGAGCGCCTTGCGGTGATTCTTAATCCCCTGATACATCTCATCGATTCCCACATTATTGATTGCCTCGGTGGTAAGCACCGGTACCTCCCACCACTCATGCTTCGGGTTGAGGCGCAGCATCTGCCTCAGGTCATCAGCTACGGCATCCGCCCCCTGGCGGTCCGCCTTGTTAACCACAAATATATCGGCGATCTCGAGGATCCCGGCCTTCATCGCCTGAATGGCATCCCCCGCCTCCGGTACCAGCACAACAATCACGGTGTCCACCGCATCCATGATGTCGAGCTCCGTCTGCCCCACGCCTACAGTTTCCACCAGAACGAAGTCCTTCCCGAAGGCGTCCATGAGCTTGAGCACCTCCTTGGTGGTAGGTGACAGTCCTCCCCGCCCTTCACGGGTAGCCATGCTGCGAATGAAAACCTCTTTATCCAGGTAATGCTGCTGCATGCGGATACGGTCGCCCAGCACAGCGCCGCCGGAGAAAGGGCTTGAAGGGTCGCAGGCAATGATTCCGACCGAGTGCCCGTCCGCCCGTAGGAGGGCCGTCAACTTATCCACAATGCTGCTCTTGCCCCCTCCTGGTGGGCCGGTTATGCCAACGATATGGGATTTCCCCAGGTTGAAGTTGATCTTGCTCATGATCTGGGGCACCTCAGGGGCATTCCGCTCGACCATCGTTATCAGCCGGGCCAGGCTTTGTTCGTCCCCGCTGAGCATCTTCTCGATCATTTCATCAACTTGAGCCAATTTACTAACCCCTTAATTTTTATAGTCATTATAGCTCACGAGCACTTTTTTATCCAGAAGAAATCTATAGCATGCCGCCCCCGTCACGCGTCAAGGAATTTGGTATTGATCTCGTTCAGATAGATCGCTGACTGGTGGATTGCCCTCGCAAAGATAATTAAACACACCCCGCTCTGTCATGCTGAACTTGTTTCAGCATCTCTTGTTTCGCGACAGAACACCACTGAGATTGCCACGTCCCCCCGACACGTCGGGATCCTCGCAATGACCCTTGTATTGCAGGTCAATAAAAAACACCCTGTCATTCTGAGCGTCCAACCCATCCTGCTGTCTCACCCATAGCACAAGATCGCATACCTCACGTGCCATTTCTGCAGCTTCATCAAGTGAAGGGGGTTCGCCACTTTCCAGCCGGAAGTCGATTTCGCCTTCAGTTCGAAGCAGATCCTCGATCAGTTTTCCTGCCACTTCTCTGCGATCATCAGCCGTGGCATGAGGGAGGACGTCCCGTATCTTTGAGATTCCAAGCCGCCACCTTAATTCAGGGGACTCAGCTAGCCGCCGGGCAAGTGGGCTCAACAGAAAATGTGCTTGGTCTTCCGGAATTCGTTTGGCCAATGCTGCTATGACCGCTCCTGCATTGTTCCTACGGACAACCGTTTCCCGGTGGAGTTCCTCATCCATATCACGGAGTTTGCGTACGTCATCGAGCGATAGAGGTTTGGAATCCTTGTCCCGACCAAGTTGAATAAGAACCCCTTGGTGATCACCTGATACGAGCGCTTCAAACAGACGCGGTGCCTTATCACCGAATTTTCGTGTTACAGGGTCCTGCGAAAGAAGCAAGAGTGGTTGTAGAGTTGATGGCCATCGAAGTCCCTGGAGATTGGCAATATATTGTCGCAAGGGCT
>JAIWEW010000069.1:0-6602 GCA_048632005.1 bacterium | reverse complement strand
AGGCATAATGCGTCGGTCAGCCAGTCATACTATTGGAGAATGCTTAAATAGCCTTGATCAACCCCCTATATCCCCCAGTCTTGGGGGATATTAAAGCTGGGGGACATCCCCAGACCCCCGGCAGGAAGTATCCTGCACCTCTTTTGCAGCGGTCTCATAGCTTAATTTTGGCAATAGTTGAATACCCCTGACCTGCTTCTGTCAAACCCATGTCACTGAACCTCTTAGCCTTTTATCGCACCCTGCTACCTTGAGGCATCTATAGGATACGAGCCAGCCTTAAGCTGCCACCCTCACCCCTACGTATTGACAACCGTCCCGCTGTTGTCTACGATGTCCCTATCGGTAATTGATGCACGACTTGCCTTTCCTCAATGAAGCTGAAATTTCCAACAGGTTTGGCATACTGTTTAAATTGATTCCCATGACCATGGTATCTTGATAAAAAGGAGGATTTTCAATGAAAGTTGTAGCCTTCAATGGCAGTGCCCGCAAAGACAGCAACACAGCAATTCTTATAAAACACGTTTTCGGTGAGTTGGAAAAGGAAGGCATTGAAACCGAGATGATACAGCTTGCCCCCAAACCGCTTCGAGGCTGCCTGGCCTGCTATAAGTGCTGGATCAACGCCGACAAGCGCTGCGTTCAAACAAAGGACAACCTGAACGCATATATCGAGAAGATGGTAGACGCCGACGGAATCATCCTGGGTTCCCCTGTCTATGTTGCAAGCGTGTCTTCAGAAATGAAAGCGCTAATCGATCGTGCGTGCATGGTGTGCAAGGCCAATGGAGGGCTTCTCCGACGCAAGGTTGGTGTTGCTGTAATTGCCGCGCGCCGGGCCGGACAAATACATGCTTTCGATACAATCAACCACTTTTTCTTTATCAGTGAGATGATTGTACCAGGCTCATCTTACTGGAATTTCGCCTTTGGGCTGGAGAAGGGTGACGTCGATAACGATGTCGAAGGTATTGATACCATACAAGTTCTGGGCCAAAATATGGCATGGCTGCTAAAGAAACTTCATGGTTAGGAGATGAATCGGCAAAGGTGGAGGTCTCGTGGAACCTCCTTCACCCTTTAACCGGCCTTATTCAGCATGTACATCAGTAAAGAAAATATATATAACGACCGCAGGTTCCCCGGTCTCACCATAAGCGCATCCAAAGTAAATTGACTTCGTCTGCGCCATATGACAAACTGGGATGGTGCCCACCAGTCTCTTCCTTATTTTCGGTACTGCTTTTGTTATCGGCCTCTCTGGTGCTGTGATGCCCGGGCCTGTCCTCGCTGTATGCATCAGCGAATCGGCGAAAAGGGGGGCTCGTGTTGGCCCACTCCTTGTCCTGGGCCATGCGATAGTCGAACTTCCTCTTATAGTGGCCCTGGCATGGGGTCTGAGCGAGGTTCTGGAGCAAAGCATGGTGGCCGGTATCATTGGGGTGATCGGCGGCCTCTTCCTACTGGCCATGGCTTTCGCTATACTGCGCCAGGCTCGCCGGGCCATGGCTCCACTTGAGGTCAGCGCTCAGTCGGCAAGGCGGGGACGGTGGCTGATTGCCACCGGTGCGCTGCTAAGCGTGGCCAACCCCTACTGGTTCATATGGTGGGCCACAGTTGGAACCACGTGGGTATTGTGGTCCCTGGCGGCAGGGGTAATAGGTGTGGTTATCTTCTTCTTTGGCCATATCCTGGCCGACCTTGGGTGGTACAGTATCGTGTCTTTTACCGTCGCACGGGGGAAGCGGTTTATGAGTGCGAGGGTATTCCGAGGGTTACTTCTGGTATGTGGCGTAGCCCTTATCGGCCTTGGAGTATACTTCGTGGTCTCGGGAGCTATATTCCTGGCCGAGGCTTAAGCCATTATTATACTTAGCGTAGATACGAATCGTTTACCGTTGGCCATCTCGCCTGGCGTGGTAGCTAACGCCCTCCTTCGGCTGAAAAGAAGGATACCCCGGTCTTTCCTTTCTTTTATTTATATCAGTATCATTCAGATTACGGTAGTTCAACGCCTTGACAATACCCTTGCCCTGCGCATACCCTTAACCAATACCCATGTCAGTTCAGGGTCTGTCAATTAAAGAAGCCGCATCCGTTATTGGGGTATCTCCAAAAACGGTTAGACGGTTTATCAAAGACGGTAAGGTTCCCGCTGAGCTTTGCGCTGGCAAATACGGTAACGAGTACCGCATCCTTAGTATTCCACCCGGTCTGGTAGCTAATAAACCCATAGACAAAGATATCGCTATAGGTATAGTCAATGACCCTACCCAGGGTCTAGACATGGTCAGGGAGCTACAGGAAAGAAGCCTGCAGCTTGCCGGTCAACTTGGCGCAGCACAAGAGCGTATACGTTCCCTGGAGAACCAGGTCAAGTTGCTGACTGCTCCCCGTCAGCCCTGGTGGAGACGGCTGTTCAAAGTCAGAATTGGCAACTAACAACCCTCAGGTCCCAAATAGGCGGTAAACCCCAATTCTCCTTGAGTTACGGAAACGGTAGGGCTAGAACTCGATACTGGCGGTTAACCACAATCTGGCCTGCCGGCCTCATTGGTGATGGGCCATCGCTCCCCCCAGGGATTTTGTTTACTGGCTGGACAACACATGAATTGCCGCATATAGCGGGCGCTGATCTTCTTCAGATCATCGGGCTATTCGTTAACTTGTTACAACCATGCGAAACGTTTTAGCTTATCTTGATACTTCTCTATCGTTACTCGCGATTTACCCTCACAACGGCAATTAACCATGTAAACCTCAGCCAAAGATGTTATACTAGTAACCGGGACCGTATTTTTTATAAGAATGCGGTCTCTAACTTGACTTTTAATTTCAGTTACCTTAAAATTAGCTACGATTCGGTTGCCCACATAGCTCAGTGGTAGAGCACCTTCTTGGTAAGAAGGGGGTCGCCAGTTCAACTCTGGCTGTGGGCTAAAGTTGAGGAGGAGAAATGGCAAAGAAAGTCTTTGATCGAACGAAACCCCATGTAAACGTGGGAACTATCGGGCACGTGGACCACGGCAAGACCACGCTGACAGCGGCAATTACCAAGGTGCTGGCCAGCGCAGGTAGTACGGAATTCCGCGCCTTTGATACCATCGATAATGCCCCTGAGGAGAAGGCCCGAGGGCTGACCATCGCCATCGCTCATATCGAGTATGAAACGGAAAAGCGACACTACGCACACGTCGATTGCCCTGGCCACGCTGACTATATCAAGAACATGATCACCGGAGCTGCACAGATGGACGGTGCTATCCTTGTAATCGCCGCTGATGATGGAGTAATGCCGCAAACCAGGGAGCACCTTCTGCTAGCAGGGCAGGTGGAGGTGCCCGCTATCGTATGCGCTCTGAACAAAGTAGATATGGTGGATGACGAAGAGCTGCTGGAAGTGACCGAGCTCGAGCTGCAGGAGGAAGTGCTACCTAAATACGGCTTCCCCGGCAATGAGGTCCCGATAATAAGAGTCAGTGCCCTCAAGGCTCTGGAGTGTGGCTGCGGGAAGCGGGAATGTCAGTGGTGCGGCGCCATCTTGAAGCTAATGGATGCCGTAGATGACTACATCCCCACACCCGTACGCGACAAGGACAAGCCATTCCTTATGCCCGTTGAAGATGTCTTCAGCATTAAAGGGCGCGGGACAGTTGTTACCGGTCGCGTAGAGCGCGGCGTAATTAAGCCCGGGGATGAGATAGATATCGTAGGACTGAAAGAGACGGAGAAGGCCGTGGTCACCAGCCTGGAGATGTTCCACAAGACTTTGCCTGATGGGCAGCCCGGCGACGCTGTCGGTTGTCTGATACGCGGGAAGGAAAGAGACGACGTAATGCGGGGCATGGTATTGGCGGCTAAAGGATCGATTACACCGCATAAAGAGGCCGAGGCTGAGATTTATGTCCTCACCAAAGAGGAGGGAGGCAGGCATACCCCCTTCTTCACCGGCTACAAGCCCCAGTTTTACATCAGGGTTGCCGATGTTACAGGAAGCATCGAGTTGCCCGAGGGAGTGGAGATGGTGATGCCCGGCGATAACATCAAGATGAAAATCAAGCTGATCGAGCCCGTGGCTATGAATGAGGGGCTCAGGTTTGCTGTCAGAGAAGGTGGCCGCACCGTTGGTGCTGGCGCGATCACCAAGCTCCTGGATTAGAGGATATCGATTGGCTAAGAAGGGAACTGGCAGGATTATTATTCATCTCGCTTGCACCGAGTGCAAGGAGCGAACATATACTACCTCGAAAAATAAGAGGAACGACCCGGAGCGTCTAGAGCTGAAGAGGTATTGCCCTCGCTGTCGAACCCACAGGCTCCATCGAGAGGTGCGGTAGGGTGACAAGGCAGGTGATGGGAGGTAGGCAAATCATCCCGCGGATTCGCGGCTATGTCGGTGAGGTTATCTCCGAGCTTAAGAAGGTGGTCTGGCCTACCAGGGAGGAAACAAGACGGCTCACTGTAATGGTGATCATCATCGCCGGATCGATAGGGGTTTTTCTCGCCGTCTGGGATTACGGTTTTACACGGTTTATGGACTGGATAATCGGTCTGTGATGATAAGGGAGCAGGGAGAAGCGTAAAATAAACACCGCCAGTGGTTTTCCTTTTACCCAACTTCTACCTTCCAGTCGATCCGCTACATAGAGTCTACCTGCAATTTCATGGTGATTATTTGAAAAAAACAGACGTTAAGGACGAAAAGCCAGAAGTGACGGTGCAGGGTGAGCGGCAGTGGTATGTAATTCATACCTACTCCGGGTACGAGCACCGGGTGCAGACTAACCTTGAGCACCGCGTTAGGTCGATGGATGCACAGGATAAGATTTTCCAGGTTATAATCCCTACCGAGAATGAGATAGAGATTAAGGATGGGCAAAAAAGAACGGTTGCTAAAAAGGTCTTCCCCGGCTATATCCTGGTAGAGATGAAGCTGGACGACGAGAGCTGGAATGTCGTGCGCAATACTCCGGGGGTCACCGGCTTCGTGGGCTCCGGTGCCAAGCCCGTCCCTCTGGATGAGGAAGAGGTCAACAGCATATTCAATCAGATGAGAGCGGAGACACCGCGCGTTAAGGTCGGTTTCCACCAAGGAGAGAGCGTGCGGGTAGTCGATGGTCCCTTTATCGATTTCATTGGTGTGGTCGATTCACTAAATGTGGAGAAGGGCAAGATAACAGTTCTTATCTCCTTCTTTGGGCGGGATACGCCGGTTGAACTCGACTTCCTTCAGGTGGAGAGGCTCTAAAACTGTAAATACTTAAAGTTGAGGGATAGGATTGGCTAAAAAGATTATGACAATGATAAAACTCCAGCTCCCCGCAGGGCAGGCAAACCCGGCCCCTCCAGTGGGCCCCATACTCGGGCAGTATGGCTGCAATATAATGGGCTTCTGTAAGGAGTATAACGAGCGCACTAACTCCCAGGCGGGCTCCATTGTCCCTGCGGAGATCACTATATATACGGACCGCTCCTTCAGCTTTGTTCTCAAGACCCCGCCTGTCACCGACCTGCTGCGGCGAGCGCTCAATGTGGAAAAGGGAAGCGGTGTACCGAATACTACAAAGATCGGCACGATCTCCAGCGACAAGCTCCGCGAGATCGCTATGATTAAGATGAAGGACCTTAACGCCGCCGACGTAGAGGGGGCGATGCGGATGATCGAGGGCACGGCGAGAAGTATGGGGATAGAGGTAGGATAATGGCCAAACACGGCAAACAATATCAGGAGGCTGCCAAGCTCGTAGATAGCACCAGGGAGTATGACCCGCAAGAGGCCATCGCGCTAGCAAAGCAGGCAGCCTATGTGAAGTTCGATGAAACAGTAGAGCTTCACCTGCACATGGGTCTTGACCCTCGCCATGCCGACCAGCAAGTGAGAGGGGTCGCCAGTCTCCCTCACGGGTTAGGCAAGCAAGTTAGGGTGCTCGTATTTACCCAGGGCGAGGGTGTGAGGATCTCAGAAGAGGCCGGGGCGGACTATGTAGGCTGCGATGACCTGGTGAAGCGGATCGAGGAGGGTTGGCTCGACTTTGATGTCGCCATCGCCACCCACGATGTTATGAATAAGGTCTCTAAGCTGGGCAAGATCCTCGGGCGACGCGGGCTCATGCCCAATCCAAAATCGGGAACCATCGTTCCCCCCCAGGATCTGCCGCGGGCAATCGGCGATTCCCGAAAGGGGCGGGTCGATTTCAGGATAGATAAAACGGCAGTCATCCATGTTCCCGTGGGCAAGGTAAGCTTCGATGACGATAGTTTGCTGGAGAACATGGCAACACTGATCGAGACAGTGATAAAGGCAAAGCCCAGCGGAGCCAAAGGACAATACGTACGAAGCGCCACGCTGACCACATCGATGGGGCCGGGAATCAATCTTGACCTGAAGCCAACCATGGAGCTGCGCGCTCCGTAAAAGGACATCTGGCGATGCATCCGAACGAAGGAACCTCTGACCGAATCATCCGGCTCTTCTTTGGAGTAGTAGCCCTGATTCTCGCCTTTCTACTTCTGGATGCAGGCAGCGGGGCAGCAGGGGGGATTGCGCTGGCAGCTGTTGGAGCAATACTAGTGCTGACTGCAGCAACAGGACACTGTTT
>JAIWEW010000068.1:0-6633 GCA_048632005.1 bacterium | reverse complement strand
AAACAGAGTTTAAGGATTGCCAAGGCCGTGCTCACTCACTTGCGGTTCGCTTTGCTGCCAAAGAGGCGGTAATGAAGGTTTTAGGCACCGGTATCAAGGGGGTTGGCTGGCGGGAGATCGAGGTGGTTTCCAATCGTGATGGCAAACCATCGGTCTATCTTCATGGCGGAGCGCGTCAGAAGGCCAGGAGTCTTGGTATCAGGGAACTGGCTATCAGCCTTTCCCATTCTCGGAAGTATGCCATCGCTTCAGTTGTCGGGAGCAGCAGTGAAGATTGTATCAACAAATGAAATGCAGGATATTGAGCGTGGCTCTGCTGATCAGGGCATTCCAACAGAGGTGCTCATGGAGAACGCCGGGCTCGCTTTTGCCCAGAAGGTAAAAGGGTGGCTTGGTAGCGTAGTCGGTCAGCAAATCCTGTTCCTTGTAGGCCCGGGTAATAATGGCGGAGATGGATTAGTAGCCGCTCGCCACCTCCACGACTGGGGTGCCAGGGTCAATGTTTACCTTGGCAGCCAGCGAAGGGAAGAGGATCCTAACTACAAAATCGTCATAGAGCGTGACATTCCTATCGCTATAGCTGGCGAGGATAAGCGCTTAGCCAGCCTTGATAGCGCACTATCCACAAGCGATGTGGTTATCGATGCCCTCTTCGGCACCGGGAAGATCCGTCCCCTTGAAGGCACGATGAGGGATGTTTTAACCAGGGTGAAGGCAGTGAGAGAGGTAAATCACGGTCTTAAGGTTATTGCCATTGACCTGCCTTCAGGGCTGGATGCCGATAGCGGAACCGCCGACCCCTCTTGTCTTGCCGCCGATTTAACGGTCACACTGGGCTACCCCAAGACCGGGCTATTCTCCTTCCCCGGCAGAGATTTTATTGGTGAGCTTATGGTTGCTGATATTGGTATCCCATCAAACCTTGTCGAAGGAATCGCTACCGAGTTAATTAATGAGGATCTGGTACGATCAATGCTACCTCGAAGGCCGAATAGTGCCCACAAGGGCACCTTCGGGAGAGTGCTAGTTTGCGCCGGGTCGCTTAATTACGTTGGAGCCGCGTATCTCGCCTGTGAGGGAGCCATGCGTGTGGGCGCCGGACTGGTAACCCTGGCGATGGCCCGGAGCCTCCAGCCAATTCTGGCTGCGAAGCTAGCCGAGGTTACCTATGCACCGCTGCCCGAAGCGGAGCCCGGTTTTATTAGCAGTGAGGCCTCCGAAATACTGCATGAGCAGCTCGTAGACTATGACGTCCTTCTAATGGGGTGCGGACTAAGCCAACACCCTTCGGTGATGGAATTCATAAGAGATTCCTTGCTTGAGATGCCACCTTCCCTTGCTCCACTACTTGTTCTCGACGCCGATGTCCTAAATGCCCTGGCACAGACCCCACAGTGGTGGCAGAAGCTAGGTCAAGACGCTATACTTACCCCCCACCCCGGAGAAATGGCGAGGCTCAGCGGGCTCTCCGTAGAGGATACCGGGCGAGAGCGATTAAAAGTCGCACGGGAGCATGCCGCACTGTGGCAAAAGACGGTGGTACTAAAGGGAGCCCACACAGTGATAGCATCGCCCGATGGTTCAGCACGGATTAGTGCTATAGTAAACCCCGGTCTGGCTTCAGCGGGCACTGGGGATGTGCTCTCAGGTGCCATTGCTGGACTTTTAGCTCAGGGGCTTTCCTACTATGACGCTGCTACCTGCGGCGTATATCTCCATGGGCTTGCCGGTGAAATGGTGCGTGTGGAGATTGGTGATGCCGGTATGGTTGCAAGTGATCTGCTACCAGCTTTACCCAGGACAATTAAGAAAATCAAGGAAGGCTAAAATGTTACTGGCCATAGATATAGGAAACACCAATATTGCCATCGGGGTCTTTGAAGGGGAGACGCTACGCGCTACCTGGGACGCGGCCACTGATATTAATAAGACAGCAGATGAATATGCTGTGCTGCTATTGAACCTTTTACCGAGAGAGGGGCTTGCACCCTCCGATATTAGTCATGTGAGCATTGCATGTGTTGTACCCCCGCTTCTCACCATTTTTGAGCAGCTCAGCCACCGTTACTTCGATATCTCGCCACTCATTGTCGGTCCGGGTGTAAAGACCGGGGTGCGTATTATTACCGACAATCCTCGTGAAGTGGGTGCCGATCGTATAGTGAATGCAGCAGCAGCACACCATCTCTATGGCGGGCCGCTCATCGTGATCGATTTTGGAACTGCCACTACGTTTGATGCGATATCCAAAGAGGGAGATTATATCGGCGGTGCCATTGCCCCTGGGATCGGCATCGCGGCAGAGGCGCTCTTCGAGCGAGCATCGAAACTGCCTAGGGTGGAGTTAGTCGCTCCACAGTATGCTATTGGTAAGAATAGTGTAACCGCCATGCAGTCGGGGATCATTTTCGGCTATGTAGGGCTTATCGAAAGCATGGTCACTCGCTTTCAACGGGAACTAGGGGGCAAGGTGCAAGTGATAGCCACTGGCGGTCTGGCTAACATAATCGCTAAGGAAACGAAGGTGGTTGATGCAGTGGACATGCACCTGACCCTCATCGGGCTACGATTGATTCACGAACTGAATCCATAGGAGAAGATATGGTGAGAGATAAAAAGATAGTCTTGGGTGTCACTGGCAGTGTCGCCGTCTATAAAGCGGTGGAGCTGGCAAGCAAGCTTACCCAGGATGGGGCGAAGGTCGATGTGGTCATGACCAAGTCGGCCCAGGAGTTTGTCACCCCTCTTACATTCCGCAGCGTCACCCAACGGCCTGTAGTAACTGAAATGTTCGATATGGAATCAGAGTTCAGTATCGAGCATGTATCACTGGCAGAACGAGCCGATCTGGTGGTTATCGCACCGGCTACGGCAAACACCATTGCCAAGATGGCAACAGGCATCGCCGATGACATCCTCGGTTGTACCGTGCTCGCCACCAAAGCCCCGGTGATCGTTGCTCCGGCGATGAATGTGAATATGTACGAGAACCGGGCTACACAGGAGAATATCGCCACGCTTAAAGAGAGGGGATTTGTATTTGTCGGCCCCGCCTATGGTCGATTAGCCTCTGGTGCCGTGGGTTTGGGTCGCTTTACGGAGATCTATGACATACTGGGCGTGATTAACCAGGTATTGGGTCGAGACGGCGATCTGGCAGGACACAAAATCGTGGTTAGCGCCGGAGGTACACAGGAGCCCATAGACCCGGCGCGCCATATAAGCAATCGCTCATCAGGAAGGATGGGCTATGCCCTGGCTGAAGCGGCCCGTGACCGTGGGGCCGAAGTGATTCTTGTGAGCGGCCCGACTGCTCTTACTCCACCGGGTGGTGTAGCGTTAGTTCATGTTCAAACTACCCTCCAGATGCGCGATGCCATCGCTGATGCGATCCGAGGGGCCGATGCACTCGTTATGGCAGCTGCCCCCGCCGACTATCGCCCGGCAACCATAGCCGATAAAAAAATCAAGAAGGGGGCCAAGACCCTCACCCTGGAACTGGTAGAAAACCCGGATATCCTGAGCGAGATTAAGGGCGAGAAAGCCGATTTTATCAGGGTTGGGTTCGCTGCTGAGAGCGATAATCTGGTAGAAAACGCCAAAGAGAAGCTAGAGAAAAAAAAGCTAGACCTCATAGTAGCCAATGATATCACTGCCACCGATAGTGGTTTTGGTGCCGATACAAACAGGGTGGTGCTCATCGACCGCTCCGGTACGTTAGAGAGTTTACCGTTACTTCCCAAATCGGAAGTGGCCCATAAGATAATGGACAGGGTAGTGAATCTATTGCAAAAGAAGTAGGAGGTAGGTTTAAAGAATTCATGACGCAGAGGCTAGCAGAAATACCCAAAGCCTATGATCCACAGAAGGTAGAAACAAAGTGGTATCAGTTCTGGCTAGAAAAGGGCTACTTCACCCCCGAGATCGACTCACAGAAGAAGCCCTTTGTAATAATAATGCCCCCGCCAAATGTAACCGGCGAGCTTCATCTGGGTCACGCCCTCACGGCAACCCTGGAAGACATTATGATTCGCTGGCACCGCATGATGGGCGACCCAACCCTGTGGCTTCCCGGTATCGACCATGCGGGGATCGCTGCCCAGGTAGTAGTGGAGCAGATGCTTGCTAAGGAGGGCGTAACCAGGCACGACCTGGGACGGGAGCAGTTCCTCGAGCGTATGTGGCAGTGGATAAACCAGTATGGTCGGGCGATCGCGGAGCAGCACAAGCGCCTGGGTGCCTCCTGTGACTGGAGCAGGGAACGTTTCACTATGGACGAGGGGCCTTCTAGGGCGGTGCGCACCACCTTCGTCCGCCTATATGAAAAGGGGCTTATCTATCAAGGGGAGCGTATCATTAACTGGTGCCCGCGCTGTACTACTGCTCTCTCCGACCTGGAGGTCGAGCATAAAGAAGAGACGGGGCACCTATATTATGTTAACTACCGGCTCGCTGGTGAGGATGGCATTATCACTGTTGCCACCACCCGCCCCGAGACCATCCTCGGCGACACTGCAGTAGCGGTGAACCCGCAGGATAAGCGATATACCAGTCTTGTGGGCAAAAGGGCGATCCTACCCGTCATTGGCAGGGAGATCCCCATTGTCGCAGATGATGCAGTCAATTCAGAATTTGGCACTGGAGCGGTGAAGGTTACGCCATCGCATGACCCGGTGGACTTCGAAATCGGCCAGCAGCACGATTTACCCTCGGTGAATATATTGAATACCGACGGAACGATGAACGAAAATGCCGGCACTTACCGGGGTCTGGATCGCTTCGCCTGCCGCGAGCAGCTTCTATCTGATTTGGAGAAGGATGGCCTGCTGGTTAAGACAGAGCCGCATCAACACTCAGTGGGGCATTGCTGCCGCTGCGACTCCGTGATCGAACCGTGGGCTAGCAAGCAATGGTTCATCAGAATATCGCCACTGGCGATTCCAGCAATCGATGCGGTAACGGATGGCAGGATCAAGATTATCCCGGAGCGCTTTACCAAGGTCTACCTTAACTGGCTGGAGAACATTCGCGACTGGTGCATCAGCCGCCAACTATGGTGGGGACATAGAATCCCGGTGTGGTACTGTGACGAATGTGGTCAGTTCACAGTGACCACCGAGGATCCCCAAGCCTGTACTAATTGCGGTTCCTCAAAAATCGTGCAGGACCCCGATGTCCTCGATACCTGGTTCAGCTCGGCGCTGTGGCCCCACTCCACCCTGGGCTGGCCTGAGCAAACTGAGGATCTGAAATATTTTTACCCTACATCGGTGATGGAGACCGGTTATGACATTCTCTTCTTCTGGGTTGCCAGAATGATAATGATGGGCCTGGAGAATACCGGAGAGATACCGTTTCACACTGTTTATCTTCACGGGCTGATACGCGATGAGAAGGGCGAGAAGATGAGCAAGATGAAGGGCAACGTATTAAATCCACTGAATGCCATTGATAACTATGGCACTGATGCCCTACGCCTCGCAATATCCACCGGCACGTCTCCGGGAAACGATATGAGGCTGAATAAAGGGAAGCTGGAGGCCGCCCGCAACTTCGCTAATAAACTTTGGAACGCCTCTCGATTCATATTAAGCAATATGGAGGATGGTACAAGTTTTAAAATCAACCACGCTATACTGCCCATTGAGGACCGCTGGATCCTTAGTCGTTTGAGCCGAATAGTTGACAGCGTTGGCAGCCTTATGGGAGATTTCCAGTTCGGCGAAGCTCAGAGGCAGATCCACGATTTCCTCTGGGGAGAGTTCTGCGACTGGTATATCGAGATGGCGAAGCTTCGCTTTAGGGATGGTAAGGGCGAAAGAGGTGAAATATCCCCGATGCCCGTGCTTGCCCATGTACTGGAAACATCATTGCGCCTGCTCCATCCCTTTATGCCCTTTATCACTGAGGAGATATGGCAGAATCTGAAAGGATACCTCGATTACGACATGGCCGAATCCATCATGGTCTCCCCCTACCCAACTACCGGTGTTGGTGATGGAGATAGTAGGGAGGGATTAGAAATTGACGCCGAGGCTGAGAAACAGATGTCGGTGGTTATTGATATTGTTCGGGCAATTAGAAACGCGCGCGCCGAGTTCCGGGTAGAGCCATCCAGGTGGATAGAGGCATTTGTAGTCGCCGCACAAACTAGACCTGCTATTGAAACTCAAGCTCAGGCTATCGAAACCCTGGCCCGGGTGAGACCGCTAACCATCATCGGCAACGAGGCCGTGAGGCCAGATAAAGCCAAAACATTGGTACTTGACGGGGCCGAGGTAATCCTGCCCATGGCAGGTATGGTGGACCTTGATGTGGAAAGAGCGCGGTTGAAGAAAGAAATTGATGGCAATCAGGCAGAGATCGCCCGTATAGAGGCCAGGCTTAAGGATGAAAGCTTCCTTTCCAAGGCGCCTGCAGATGTGGTGGAGAGGGAACGAGAAAAGCTGGCTACCCAGCACGACCGGCTAGTGAGACTAAGTGAAAGGCTTTCCGATCTTCACTAGCAAGCTGAGATAAGAGGCCGCTGAAAAAGAGGTGCAGGATACTTCCTGCCGGGGGTCTGGGGGTGCCCACCCCTGCTTTAGCAGTCCCCCAAGATTGGGGGATTAGGGGTTGATTGAGGTAATTTCA
>JAIWEW010000067.1:0-6639 GCA_048632005.1 bacterium | reverse complement strand
CGCGGTTGAAATTCACGCGCCATGATGTACCGGGAACAGGCGTCCCCGTGTAATCGCCCTCTTGCGCGAAGCTCGAGAAACCAATCCGAACCTCCGCGATCCACTTGTTTTTCTCCGCGGAGGTAGCGACCGACCAGTTGCCGTGCCACTTGTCGTCGAATTGAAGACCCTGGCCCTTGTGATAAAGATTGGCGGCAGCCTGGTCGTGAATACCGCCGCGCGGGTTGAACCGGAGCTGGTAATAGCTCTCGGTGCCGCCACCGGTGTCGCCGTGGCCTACACCATCGGTAAGAACATAGTTGCTCCAGAATTCCTTGATTACGGCGTTATGATTGCCGCCCTGTCTGCGGTCATTATCTGGGGTGGTGTAGCGACGCGCCTCGGACTTCCGGTAAGTATAAGCCACTCCTTCATCGCCGGGCTTGTCGGCGCCGCAATCGCGGCAGCGGGAAGCGTGGCCGTTGTATGGAATACCTTCGCCAAGGTCATCTCCTCGGTGGCTATAGCCCCGGCTCTGGGCTTCGCCGGTGGGCTGTCTCTGATGATTGCCATAATGTGGCTACTGCGCCGCAGGGCACCTCTCCAGGTTGAAGGCACCTTCAGCAGGCTGCAGATTCTCTCTTCGGCATTCATGGCTTACAGCCATGGCAAGAACGACGGCCAGATGCCCATCGGTATTATGGCCATGGCACTGGTGATCCACACAGGCAACGAGTTTCACATCCCCTTCTGGATGGTCGCCCTCTCCGCCGGTGCAATCTCCATGGGCACTCTCTTTGGCGGATGGCGCGTTATCAAAACAGTTGGAATCAGAATCACCGCCCTCAGGCCGGTCCACGGCTTTGCTGCTATGACCTCGGCGGCCACGGTGGTCGAGATCGCCTCAACCTTCGGTATCCCGGTAAGCACCACCCACTGCGTTAGCTCGTCCATCATGGGTGTGGGCGCCACCAAGCGCCTCTCCGCGGTACGCTGGGGTGTGGCCGGCAATATCATCCTCGCCTGGGTCCTGACCTTCCCTATTTGTGGCATCATCGGCTGGCTGCTGGGATCGATATTATAGCTATTAAGCTAGCCCAAGGGACAACACCCTTGCCGAGTGAATCACAACAAGCTATGATATTAATGTGAACTAGAGAGCTAAGGTCACCACAACTCCTCTTCAATGGTGGCCAGAGGATATGTAATCAAGCGGAAAGAGCAAACCAGTAAAACGGCTTTAGCCGGAGTGAAGGTCCTGGAGTATGCACGGTTAGCCGCCGGCCCCTACTGCACCAAGCTCCTTGCCGACCTCGGAGCCGAGGTGATCAAGATCGAGCCACCTCGAGTGGGCGACGAGGCCAGGAGGCGGGAGCCCTTCCTCAATGATATCCCCCACCCGGAGCGAAGCGGATTCTTCTTCTACCTCAATACCAATAAACTGAGTATTACCCTGAACATCAACACCACTACCGGGCGAAAAATATTCAAAGAACTGGTGAAGGAGTGTGACATCCTGGTAGAGGATAACCCTCCCCGGGTCATGAAGGATCTGAGCCTGGACTACGGAAGCTTGAAGATCATTAATCCACGCCTGATTATGACCTCGATCACTCCTTTTGGCCAGTACGGCCCCTATCGAGACTACAAGGCGCATCACCTCAACACCTATCACGGCAGCGGGGTGGCTAAAATCCTGGCCTCCATCCTGCCCGAGGAAACCCCGATGCCAACCAAGGGACCAGGGTTCCTCGGCGAGTATGACTGCGGGCTAAACGCCTCGACCGCCACCATGGCCGCCCTATACACCCGCCTATTTACCGGCAGGGGGCAGCACATCGACATCTCTAAACAGGAATCGTTGATCGCTACGGAGAGGGTAGAGATTGACATGTTCGGAAATAACGAGAGGGGAAGTACCGTCTGGCTGCAATACATGGCGGGAGGATTACAGCGCTGCAAGGACGGCTACGTGATGATCACTCTAGGGGGTAAGCACCACTGGGATGGCCTCATAAAGCTCCTGGGCAACCCGGATTGGGCTCAGGATGAGAAGTATGAAGAAGAAATAAATACATATCTTCATGCCCAGGAGATAAACAAGCATATTGCGGAATGGATGATCAATCAAACCAAGGAGGAGGTCTACCACCGGGCTCAAGCCTTGAACTGCCCTGCCGGTATGGTCACCACGGTGGAGGACCTGGTCGCTTCTGAGCAGCTTAAAGTACGGGGGTTCTTTGCCGACGTGGAGCATCCTGAGCTGGGCAAGTTTAAATGCCCCACAGCATCCTATCGCTTCTCCAAGACACCCATGAAACTTGAGCACCCTGCCCCACTCCTCGGCGAGCATAACGAAGAGATCCTCATCAAGCGATTGGGCTACACCCCAGAAGAGTTGGCACAAATGAGAGGAGCCGGAATCATTTAATCAGGAGGGTTATGTAATGTCACGCCTTCCCCTGGAGGGGATAAGGATTGCCGATTTTAGCTGGGCCTGGGCCGGTCCCTACGCTACCCTGCTCCTCGCTTTTATGGGCGCCGAGGTAATTAAAATCGAGACCAGTAAGCGCCCGGATCATACGAGGTTGCGCGCCCTAACAACCGGCCCCGGCGCGACAGATCCCGACCTATCGCCCATCTTTAACGACCTCAATCTCAATAAGATGGCCATCACGCTCGATCTCGCCCATCCCAAGGCACTAGTCCTGGTAAACAAGATAGTAAGTATAAGCGATGTGGTGATAGAGAATTTCCGCCCCGGGGTGATGGACAGGCTGGGATTGGGATACGACGTTCTAAGGCAAATGAAGCCAGATATTGTCATGCTCTCATCATCATCGCTTGGCGCCAAGGGGGCCGAGAGTAAATATGCTGGCTATGCCCCCATCTTCGCCGCCCATAGTGGCCTTGCCTACCTCACCGGCTACCCCGAAGCCCGCCCCGTCCCCCTTATGGGTTCCAGCGACCTGAGGAGCGCTGCCACGAGTGCATTCGCTATCCTTATAGCCCTGTATCACCGCGCACGAACCGGTGAGGGACAGCATATTGACCTCTCCTCCGTCGAGACGATCTCGGTGTTCATCGGCGATGCCATTCTCGACTACATCATGAACAGCCGGGTCCCCGTCCGCAAGGGAAACCGCGATGAGATTATGGCGCCACACAATTGTTATCCATGTAAGGGCGAGGATAAATGGGTCTCTATCGCCATCGCTACAGAAGATGAGTGGCAATCATTCTGCGCTGTCCTAGGAAATCCCCCCTGGGCCCGGGAGGAGAAATTCTGTGACGCTTACCGCAGATGGCAGAATCAGGAGGAGCTCGATCATCTCGTCGGCGAGTGGACAAGCAATTATACACACTATGAGGTAATGGAAATGCTACAGCAGGCAGGGGTTGCCGCCATCCCCTCCTTCGATGGCACAGAGCTATTCCAGAACCCTCATCTCAAGGAGAGGGGGTTTGCCACCGAGGTGACGCACCCCAAGATCGGGAAACGCGTCGTGCTCGCCCCACCGTGGAAATTCTCAGACACGCCAGCGCAGGTTTCCCGCCGTGGCCCTTTACTCGGGGAGCACAACGAATATATTTATAGCGATCTTCTTGGTATACCGGAAGCGGAGATTACACAAATGGAGGAAGAAGGGGTTTTTTACTAGAGAACCTCTTTTATCAAGATGCTCTCTTTAGCGCGATCCACAGCATACTGACAGGCCTCAAAGGCCTCCTTGCGATGGGGAGCTGCAATAGCGACAACCATGATAACATCCCCCACCTCAATCCGACCCACCCGGTGACAGATAGCCGCATTCTCAAGCTGCCAATTGGCGAGTATCTCTTCACCTATCCGTCGAAGCTGCTGCTCCGTCCCTTGCTCATCGCCCTCACACTCGGCAAAACGGACCTGCCTGCCGTCAGCGGAGCGCCCGCGCAACGAGCCGATAAAGCTCACCGCGGCTCCATGACCGGAGTCCCCTCTCACTCTATCTATAACAAGGTCAGGGACGATAGGGTCTCTCGTTACATTAATCATGTTTTTTCACCCTTTTCCTTGGTTTAGGGAGAGGATCCTCGGTAACGCCTTCGCTCTGATTCTCCGGTATTTTATCTGTGGCCACCTCTGCCACAGGCGCATCAAACAGCTCCTCCAGCTCCTTGCCCTCTAGAGTTTCCTTGACAATCAGCGCCTCGGCTAACTGTATTAACTTGCCCTTTTTCTCTGTTAGTATCTCAGTAGCCGTGCTATAGGCTTGTAGAATTAGCAGATGAACCTCCTCATCGATCGCGTCGGCAATCTTATCACCATAGTCTTTCTGTTCAGATATCTCGCGCCCGAGGAAGATCATTTCCTGCTTCTGCCCGAAGGAGCGCGGGCCCAGCGTCTTACTCATCCCGTATTCGGTAACCATTTTGCGTGCGATCTTGGTTGCCTGTTGAATGTCACTTTCAGGCCCGGTGCTGACTTCATTAAAGATGATTTCCTCAGCACAATGCCCGCCGAGCAGGGTGGCAAGCGTATCGTTGAACTGAGAGCGGGTCCACAGATAGCGATCCTCGGTTGGCAATAGACGAGTGTAGCCACCCATCATGCCACGAGCGATTATGGAAACCTTGTGCACCGGGTCAGCGTTAGGAAGCACCCTTGCAACCAGAGCATGGCCAGATTCATGGTAAGCTGTGATGTTCTTCTCCTTGGGGCCGATGATCCTGCTCTTTCGCTCCGGGCCGGCTATCACCCGGTCAACCGATTCCTCAAGCTCTAGAAGGCCGATTTGCTTCTTATCGCGCCGCGCTGCCAGGATGGCTGCTTCATTCACCAGGTTGGCAAGGTCAGCACCAGAAAATCCCGGCGTCAGTTTGGCTACAGTCTCCAGGTTGGCTGTATCATCGAAGGGCATGCCCTTAGCGTGCACCTCCAGGATCTCCTTACGACCCTTGATATCGGGTCGATCTATCATCACCTGCCTATCAAAGCGGCCGGGTCTAAGCAACGCCGGGTCGAGGATGTCGGGACGGTTAGTCGCTGCAAGGACTATGACATTGTTGGAGGTATCAAAGCCGTCCATCTCCACCAGTATCTGGTTCAGGGTCTGCTCCCGCTCATCGTGGCCACCACCCATCCCCGCCCCCCGGTGACGCCCAACAGCATCTATCTCATCGATAAAAATGATGCAGGGGCTATTGCGCTTCGCCTGTTCAAAGAGGTCTCTAACCCTGGAAGCACCTACCCCGACAAACATCTCCACGAACTCGCTGCCGCTCATGGAGAAGAACGGTACCCCAGCCTCACCAGCCACGGCACGACTAAGCAGGGTCTTCCCTGTACCCGGCGGTCCCACCAGCAGTACCCCTCTGGGGATACGCGCCCCCAGCGCGGAAAACTTTTCCGGGCTCTTGAGGAACTCCACCACCTCCTGGAGCTCCATCTTCGCTTCTTCGACGCCGGCGACGTCGCTAAAGGTAACGGAGGGGTTGGTGCTGGGAAACAGGCGTGCCTTGCTCTTGCCGAAGCTCATCGCCTGATTCCCCGCCCCCCGCGCGCGGCTGAAGATGAACCAGATCACTCCGATAAAGAGTACCAAGGGCAGCATGGTCATGAGAATATTGCCCCAATTAAAGCCGCTCGGGGGGATAAAAACAATCTCTACTTCACTTATTTCAACGCCCCTTAGATCCAGGTATTCCTCAACCCCAGCCAAGTTCTCGAAGGGGCCAGTCTCCACCTGTAATACAGCTTCGCCATCGTTCCATCCGGTAATGTAATCCCCCTGTGACTCAAATTTAGCTATCTCGCCCTGCTCATACTTGCTAATTAAATCATTTATAGTCCCCGTCTCAATCTCTTCGCCACTGGGGAAAAACATTAAGAAAAGCACCGCCAGAGCCACGAGTATGACTATATAAATACCGCCTCTTCTTAAGTACTTCGAGCCCATTATTCCCTTCAATCCATGCGCCCCGCTATGATTATCCCAGATGAGATTGCTGAAATAGTCTTAATCAACGCCCTACATCCCCCAATCTTGAGGGAATTATTATAGGTACTCCGATACATATAAGCACGTCGTTTTCAGCAGTCTCCATATATCAGTATATCAGAAAGCACACAAAAACTGAACGACAAGAGGACACTGTTGCCTGGCGCCCTCAGCCGTATTATACTTGATAACGATGGGGCTCGATAACGCTTACGAGAAGGCACAGAAAGACATGGCAGGGCTCAGCCCTAATGTTGCTGCATCTATGAGCGGGGCTAGCTTCAATGATGGAATGTTCACCGTGCCCTTCTTCCACCGCTCCTTCACCATCCACCTCCCCGGGGCGAAGGTGACCGACATAGGAAGCGATACCGCTCCCCCCAGATTGCTTGAGATACTCTTAATGCATTACCTGGTGCATGCCGATGGAACACCCGTATCGGGTATGTGGATCACCTATCGTCATCTCCCCGGGGCTAACCTCTTTGAGCAAAGGTTCACTGATATGGCACTACAACCCCTGCTGGATAGCTTCGGCAATGATGCTGAAGGGTTTCGCCAGGCTGCCCTGGCCATCGGGGGTACGCCGATGAGCCGCAGCGGCGATGCTGCATTCAGGTTCATGGCACTGCCCAAAATCCCTATGGGATGTATACTATATCTCGGCGATGACGAGGTC